>NZ_JBEXXK010000030.1:0-131993 GCF_040630405.1 Streptomyces sp. NPDC005811 | reverse complement strand
GCCAACCCGCAAGCCCACCCCTGACCGGCCACACCAACCCCGTGTCCGCGGTGGCGTGCACGGTCCTCGACGGCCGCACCCTCGCCGTCACCACCGGCGGCTGGGACCGCACGGTGCGGGTGTGGGACCTGGCCACCGGCCAACCCGCACACCCACCCCTGACCGGCCACACCAGCCCCGTGTCCGCGGTGGCGTGCACGGTCCTCGACGGCCGCACCCTCGCCGTCACCACCAGCTGGGACCGCACGGTGCGGGTGTGGGACCTGGCCACCGGCCAACCCGCACACCCACCCCTGACCGGCCACACCAACCACGTGTCCGCGGTGGCGTGCACGGTCCTCGACGGCCGCACCCTCGCCGTCACCGGCGGCGGGGACCGCACGGTGCGGGTGTGGGACCTGGCCACCGGCCAACCCGCACACCCACCCCTGACCGGCCACACCCACCACGTGTACGCGGTGGCGTGCACGGTCCTCGACGGCCGCACCCTCGCCGTCACCGGCAGCTGGGACCGTACGGTGCGGGTGTGGGACCTGGCCACCGGCCAACCCGCAAGCCCACCCCTGACCGGCCACACCAACCCCGTGTCCGCGGTGGCGTGCACGGTCCTCGACGGCCGCACCCTCGCCGTCACCACCAGCTGGGACCGCACGGTGCGGGTGTGGGACCTGGCCACCGGCCAACCCGCAAGCCCACCCCTGACCGGCCACACCAACCACGTGACTGCGGTGGCGTGCACGGTCCTCGACGGCCGCACCCTCGCCGTCACCGCCGGCGGCTGGGACGGCACGGTGCGGGTGTGGGACCTGGCCACCGGCCAACCCGCACACCCACCCCTGACCGGCCACACCAGGGACGTGTCCGCGGTGGCGTGCACGGTCCTCGACGGCCGCACCCTCGCCGTCACCGCCGGCGGGGACCGCACGGTGCGGGTGTGGGACCTGGCCACCGGCCAACCCGCCGGCCCACCCCTGACCGGCCACACCAACCCCGTGACTGCGGTGGCGTGCACGGTCCTCGACGGCCGTACCCTCGCCGTCACCGCCGGCGGGGACCGCACGGTGCGGGTGTGGGACCTGGCCACCGGCCAACCCGCAAGCCCACCCCTGACCGGCCACACCAGCCCCGTGACTGCGGTGGCGTGCACGGTCCTCGACGGCCGCACCCTCGCCGTCACCGCCGGCGGCTGGGACCGCACGGTGCGGGTGTGGGACCTGGCCACCGGCCAACCCGCAAGCCCACCCCTGACCGGCCACACCGACAACGTGTCCGCGGTGGCGTGCACGGTCCTCGACGGCCGCACCCTCGCCGTCACCGCCGGCTGGGACGGCACGGTGCGGGTGTGGGACCTGGCCACCGGCCAACCCGCAAGCCCACCCCTGACCGGCCACACCGACCACGTGTCCGCGGTGGCGTGCACGGTCCTCGACGGCCGCACCCTCGCCGTCACCGCCGGCGGGGACCGCACGGTGCGGGTGTGGGACCTTCGCGCTCAGGAGGCCATCGCGACGTTCTCGATCGAATCCCCGTGTGCCGTTGCGGTCACCGCCGCGGGAGACCTTGTCATCGGCTTCCACAACGATGTCGCCCGCTACCGACGCCAGCCCCTGCCCTATACACCCCGCTCCTGACCCGGGCAGCAGCACGTCGGCGCACGCAGCAGGGTGCACCGGGGCAGGCAGCCGGGCCGCTCGCACATGTCGGTGACCTGCAGTTCACGCCGAGTTGCAGCGTTCTCGTGGGCCGCTGGCGTCCGCTTGGGGCGGCGGTGGCAGGTGATCGCCTTCCGGTTGCTGTCCCGGCCGGGGTCAGTGGTTTGTGTTGAGCCGGCTGATCAGCTGCCGGTTGGCGGCCCGGGCCGCGGTGAGTTCTTCATCTCGTTCCTCCAGTCGGCCGGTCAGGGTGACGACTTCCTGTTCGAGGCTGGTGATGCGGCGTTTGAGCCGGTCGATGTCGTCGGGTGCCCCGAGGCCGGACTCCTGCCATGCCTGCTCGCCGAGGAGTTCGGAGAGTCTGATTTCCAGTTGGCGCGCGCGGGCGGCCAGGCGGTTGCCGCGCTCCAGGGCGTTTGCCAGGTCGGCCTGCAGGGAGGCCCGGCTGACGAGGGGACCGGCGTCGTCCCCGCACGGTTCGGCGCCGGCGGCGTGTACGTGGGCGAGCAGGTCCTTGTGGCGGTAGAGAAAGGCACGGTCCACTCCGGCCTGCCGGGCGATGCCCGCGACGGTGATGGCCGTGCCGTCACGTCTGGCCGCGTTCACGGCCTTGATGACGCGTTGCCGGCGGCGGGCCGAGTCGGCCTTGCGGCCTTCGGTCAACGGATTGGTGTTCATGCGCTGCGGTCCGGTCGGATGTCGGCAAGGGGCTGGCCGATGCGGGGCAGGCCGAGGTGGACGACGCTGTTGCGGGCACGTCGCACCAGGGCGGTGGCTTGTTCGATCGCGGAGCGTTCCTCGCCGGAGAGTGCATCGTGACCAGCTGCGCGAGGGCGGGGAAGAGGCAGCCGGGGACGTCGGCGTCCTCCTGGAGCTCGCGCAGGATCGCGGCGAGCTGCTCCTGTCGGCGCTGAGGTCGTCCTCGATCTGCTGGAGGGCCAGCGAGGCGATACCGACCGCGGCGCGGACGCGTTCAAGGCGGGTGCGGGTCACCGGCGGGCGCCGGGGCGGGTGGTGAGCCAGGTGGTGACGGCGGCGGCCGCGATGCCGATGGAGCGGTGCAGAGCCGCGTCCAGCTCCATCCACGCGCTGCCCGGCCCGGTGAGCTCCGAGGTGGCCTTGCCGTCGTCGTCGACGCGGGCGGCCTTGCAGTGCTCGATGTAGCCGGTCTTGCCGGTCTTGCCGGTCTTGCCCGCCAGCCAGAGCAGCACGGCGCCGCGGTCGATCGCGGCGTGTGTTCCGGCGTTGATGGCCGCGCCGGCGAGCAGCGCGGTCGGGGTGACGCGGTAGCCGAAGGCGCGGGTGATCGCGACGGTCGCCCCGAGCTGCACGGCGGTGTACGAGGCGACGTGGCAGGCCACCGCGCGGCGCCCAAGGGTGCTGGTGGTCATGGTCGGGCGGGTGGAGTCGGGCGTGGCGGGGGAGCCGTCGGCGTGTACGAGGTCCTCGCCGTACAGGCGCTTGCGCATCGCCGTCTTCGATCCCTGCACCCAGTGGTCGCACAGCGGGTGCAGCTCGCCGAAGGTGGCCAGCAGAGTGCCGAAGAGGGCCAGACGCTCGGTGGTGAGACGGGGCATGCTGGGGTTCTCCTGATCTCGAAGAGGGTGAGGGAGCGGGCGGCCGGCCTTGCCGGTGCTGCGGCCGCCCGGGTTGTGCGGGCCCCGTCCTGGCCTGGACGGTCGGGACGGGGCTGGCTCACGCGGCCAGCCGGTGAACGGCCGGGGCCGAGAGGGTCATGAGGCTGCCGGGGTCCGCGGGCGTGCCGTCGAAGCACTCCAGGCAGCAGCCGAGTTTCTTCGAGAGGCAGACATAGAACCGCCTCCCGCATTCGCCACAGGTCTGCCTCGCTGCCATCGCCCGATCGAGGGCCCACTCCTGGGCGAGCGTCGGCATCCTCTTGGGCTTGGCCAGGTCGACGCGGAGCAGGTAGCCGCGGGTGGGGTGACGGCAGGACCACTGCGGGCGGGTCGCGCACAGCCTGCACCGCAGGATGGCGACCGGGCCCTCGTTGCCGCCGGGGCTCAGGCCCATCTCCCGTAACTTCCTGCGGGTGACGAGCCCTTCGGGCACCGTGCTGCGGTCGTACTCGGGCAGCGCCGCGTCACTGCGCGGCACCCGGGTCACCTCGCGGCGGCGGTGCTTCTTCCTCGGGCGCGGCATCAGCTGGTCCAGGCGCCGGGCAGCCGGTCGGGGCGGTGGGGGTAGCGGGGGCCGGGACGCTGCGGGCGGGGTCTGCCGATCCGGCGGCGCGGACGGGGGATGAGCACGGGCAGATCCTCCAAACGTCGGTGGGCAGGAAGCAGTGCGTCCCGCCGACGGGGTTCGTCGGCGGGACGCAGGGCGGTGCTGGCCGGTCGGCCTGTCCGGTGCTCGCCCGCCGTGAGCGGGCGGGCGAGCGCCGGGCGGAGCGACCGGAGGTGTCAGCGTTCCCGGGCGGTCTCGCTCGGGGCCGGGCTGTTCCACGGGTTGTCGGTGTCGTGCTGGCGCAGGCCGGTGACGAAGTCGAGGACCGGCCACAGTCGCTCGCCCTCGATGCCGGGCTCCGGGGCCACGATGGCCATGCGGACGGCCGTGGCGAGGGAGATGAAGGCGGGTTCGCGGATGACGGGCCAGATGGTCCGCATGTCGCGGTAGCTGAGTCGGGCGCCGAACTCCGTGAATGGCTCGCCGTCCACGGTGGTGGCGATGATCCCGGGGTCGTGGGTGCCGGTCTGGGCGTCGTCGACGGCGACGTCCAGACCGGCCGCCTTGGCGGCGTCCAGCAGCCGGTAGTACAGCATCCGGTCGCTGACGAGCCCTTCGACTGCGGCGTGCTGCTCCCACCACAGTCCGTCGTGGCCGGTGCCGGCCTCTCCGGGCTGTGAGGCGGTGGTGAGGAATCCGGCCCGGTTGAGGGCTGCGAGGGAGGGGATCAGGTGTGTGGTCTCCTCGTCGGGGCCGCAGCGCGGCATGTAGCCGGGCCAGGACCGCAGGTCTCCCTCCAGCCATAACGCCATCAGTTCGCCGAGGTCGGCGACGGTGTGGGCGGAACGCCAGCGGCGGCGGTCGCTTCGGCTCATCCACGGCAAGTGCATCGGGGTGCTCCTCGAGGTGGGTTGACGGTGCTTGTCGGTGTGGTTCACCGGTGGCTCTGTGGCCCAAGGTGGCCGGTCGGCCTGTCCGGTCCTCGCCCGCCAGGTGGTGGTGGGCGAGGACCAGGCGGAGCGACCGGAGGTCAGCGGTGGAGCGGGTGGATGTCGTCGCCGTGGTCGTCGCCCGCCGGGGCGGGGAGGGTGGCGTGGAGGTGGAGCGCCGGGTTGAACTGGGGCTGGAACTGCGGCGGGTGGTTGTGGACGATGGGCCGCAGGGTCAGGCCGCGCAGGGCGAACACGCTGGCCAGGGCCCACATGAGGGCGGCGAGCCCGGTAGCGGCGGCGCGGCCCCCGGCGGGGGCGGTGGACCAGATCATGGCGAGGCTGCCGAGGCCGAACAGCAGCCAGGTGATGTGGGCTCCGGCGTTGCCGAAGAACCCACCGACCAGGCCGATCAGCCCGGTCAGCTGCCAGAACGCGTACAGGGCGGCCGGAGCGACGGCCAGATGCGCGGCCTGGTCGGCGAGGAACACGCGGACGGGGTGGTCGACTGTGCCCCACAGTCCGCTGCCGTCACTGGCGCTGGTGGCCGGGACGTCGGACAGGCCCTTGAGCGTGGCGGAGGCGATGTCGCCGGCGGTGTCCAGCATCATGACGATGAGGCTGAGACCGCCGAACAGTGCGGTCGCTTTGATCCAGCTGGCGACCTCGTGTCGGCTGGCGTGCCGGGCCTGGAAGACCTCCTCCCACCGCTGGTAGAGGAAGCCGCCTTCCTTCCAGGACGCCTTCCATGCGGAGCGCAGCCCGGCGAAGGGCTTCGGGCGGGGCCAGTCCTTCGCGTCGGGCGGCGGGGGCGTCTGGTTGAGCACGTCGAGGAAGGACGGGTTGTCCTGGCCGTTGACCGGCTTGTCGTTGCTGGGCATGGCGTAGCTGCTCCTTCGGCGAAGGGATCGGTGAGCGGGTGGTGGGGGCTGGCCGGTGCCGGTCAGCGGATCTCGTTGCGGGTGCGGGCGAAGAACGCGCCGCGCGTGGTGCTGTTGTTGTGGATCTCGGTGTGGTGGGTGACCGGGCCCTCGAAGACGTTCCTGGTGACGGCCGCGCGGGCCTTGCTGATCGCGCCGCCGATGGCGGTGGCGGCCATGGCCAGTCCCGCGAACGGCAGGGTGACCATGAGGACGCTGTTCAACGTGACGGAGGCCAGGCCCTGGAGCACGAGCCAGGCGCCACAGCCGATGCCGGTGACGCCAGCGCCCACGCCGATGGAGGCCACCGCGATCCCGGCCGCCCAGGCCGGGACGATCCGGTGGTCCTCCTGCTTCACGGGCGGGGTGGTGCCGTAGGCCGGCGGCTCGGTGTCGTCGCGGAACGAGGTGGGGTGGTGGCGTACGGGCTTGCTCGCCCATTCGTCGATCAGGCGGCGGGCTTCGGCAGCGGCCTCGGACTCGGGCATGCCGTGCTGGGTGTGCTGGGGGTCCATCGGGGTTCTCCGATCACGCGGGAAGGGGGGCGCCCTCCTGGCCGTGGTGGCCGGGAGGGCGCGTGGGGGAGTGGCCGCGCGCAACGGCGAAGGGCGTCGCCGGGGTCGTGTCCGGCGGCGCCCTTCGTCGTTGCGCAGCAGGTGAGTTGAGGCTGGCGGGTGGGTAGTCACCGCACCTGCGCCCCGGGCATCCTCGATCCAACAGGCGCGGGGAAGGGGATCTGGTGGAGTTCGTCTTCGATTGCGGATGGTGCGGGGGCGACAACTACTTCGTGGGCAAGCAGGTCGGCTTCTGGGTCGACAAGTGGGAGATCCCCTCGGAGTGGGACTGCCGCTTCTGCGAGGGGCTCAACTACACGCCCGACCCGCCGTGGACCCCGTCGGCCGAGGCGTAGTCAGAGGCTGGAGATCAGTCCGGCGAGCGAGGCGAGGCCGCTGTTGATGATGGGGGCCAGGCCGGTGGCGGCGAGGGTGAAGCCGAACAGCGTGCAGGCCAGCATGGAGCCGACGCGGACGTAGCCGCCCTTGAGCAGGACGAACACGATGATGCCCAGCAGCACGGCGGCGGAGATGGAAAGGGCCACGGCAGGTGGTCCTCCTTCGCGAGGGTCGGGGCGGGGCCGGCCGTGCCCGGGCAGGCCGGCCCCGGGATGGATGGGGTGGGGAGCAGTCAGGCGTTGTTGAGGCTCTTGATGGCCTCCAGCGCCTGGCGGGGCGAGGTGACCTGCTCGGAGCGGCTGGTGGAACTGCGCTTGCCACCGCCGCCCTTGCCGCCTCCCCCGCCGCCGCGGCGGGAACGGCCGCCGCCGTCGCCGTCGTCCTCGTCGGGCTCGGGCCAGAACTCGCCGGGCCGCACGGGCTCGTTCCAGTCGAACCACAGGCCGCGCTTGGTCAGCTCCGCGATCTCGTGGTCGGTGAGCCGGTTGACCTCGTCGGGGAACAGCTCGGAGAGGTCGGTGTCGAAGTCCGCAAAGAGGCTGCGCATGAGGACGGCGCGGCCGTTGTCCAGGACGATGACCGCGACGCCGCCCGTGCTGACGCCGTTCTCCGGGTCGGCCTCGCCGCGCATGGCCCGCTCGATCGCGGAGCCTTCGCTGCGGGAGTAGCGGGCCGGGATGGTCGGCACGTCGTAGGCGTTCTCCATGGTGCCCTCCGCCGCCTTGCGGGTGGCGCCGGGCGAACCCATGTTGAAGATGACCGGCCGGCTGTTCTGCCGCAGGTTGTCCTTCATCTCGGTGGAGAACCCGTTGTGCGCGAACGGCGACTGGCCGGCCGGGTTGAAGCCGATGCCGTACTTGAGCCCGGTGACCGTGAGGTCCTCACCGTCCTTCTGGATGAACTCGCCGAAGTCCGCGTCCTGCGCCGCGGTCATGAACTCATCGCCGTAGACGTTGAGCTGCCGGTACGGGCAGCGCGGGTCGCCCGGCTTGTAGTCGTGCGGCTGACCGTCGTGCGGCCAGGGCATCTCCGCCCTGATCTCGCACAGCGCCTTCGCCGCCCGCAGCGAGCGGGCCATCCACAGCGCGTTCGATCCCTGCCGGTCGATGTACCGACCGAGCACGGTGGTCTTCTCGTCCTTGCGGACGGTGCCCAGCCACACCACCTCCCCGTCCAGGGACTGGGCGGCCATGTGGATCGCGAAGAACTGCGTCTTGCCCGACCGGGACACCCCGAGGGTCAGGCCGTGGGCCGGGGCGTTCTTGTCGTGCTGGTACACCATCGTCTTCACCGGCTGGCCGGTGATGGTGAACCCGCACACGTACATGCCCTTGGCGTCCGGGGTGAGCAGCTCGCGGGTCGCCCGGAAGATCTGCGACAGCGGCGGGGAGTCGAACACGCTGATCAGGAACTCAGCTCCGTCAACGAGGACGAACACGCAGGAGTCGTCCTCGGGCAGCTTCAGTCCGCGGCAGACCTTGGCGAGGTCGATGCGCGGGGTCTCGGTGGAGTCGGCCATCTTCGCCCGGTAGAAGGTGACGCCGCGTTCGTCGTCGCGGGTCTTGTGGACCAGCTCGGAGCCGGGGGCGCCGCCCTTGGGTGAGCCGACCTTGTCCGTCCAGCGTTCCTGGTCGGTGGGGGCCTTGCGACGGAGCTGGTTGGCGTCGGGGGTGATGTGGGCTTCCATCCAGCCGGGGCCGCCCTGGCGGCCGGGCTGGATGGCGACCTCCGCCAGGACGACGTCGCTGGAGTGCACGCCGAACGGCGCGGCGACGGCGGCCTCCGACAGGCCGGTGATCGGCCGTCCGGTCTCCGAGGCGCGCAGCAGGATCGTCATGTCGTGCCGCATGCCGGGGTGCCGGTCGGCCTTGACGATGTGGGTGCGGGCGGGCATCCCGGCGTTCTCCCACAGCATCCGCGCCTGGCGGGTGAGCAGGTCGGCTCCGTCGTCCGGCACGGCCGGGGACGGCTCCGGGGCTTCGGTGACCTGCGGTTGCGGGGCCGGGGCCGCGACTGCGGGACGGTGACGGCGGCGGGCGTGCCGGGAGAACGGCAGCACGAAGGAGCCTGCCGCCGCCCATCCGGCGGCGAGCAGCCCGTCCAGCCACCACGGGCCCCAGCCGGGGGTGTGCCCGGCGGCGATGTCGATGGCGGCGGCCAGGACCAGCGGGGACCAGCGCAGGATCTTGCGTCCGGCGCCGGGCTCATCGCTCTTGGCGGCCAGGAAGATGCCGCCGATCCCGGCGGCGCCGGCCAGCTGCACGACCTGGTTGACGGGGCTGTCGGGGTAGACGTTCGGGGCCACGGCCAGCACGGGCGCGGCGAGGGTGTAGGCGAGGCGTTCGAGCGTGACACTGCGCGGCGTGGTCACCGAATCTCCTTCGGGAACGGGCACGGGCGGCCCCGCGATCTGCGGAGCCGCCCGTGGCGGGGTGGGGTGGGGGAGCGGGGTCAGCGGTTGAAGAAGCCCGGCCTGGGGGTCTTCTCACGCCGGTTGGAGCGGATTTCGTCCAGCGCCCCGTAGAGCTTGGAGTGGGTACGCCGGGTCTGGTGGGTGAGGTCGGCCGTCTCCTGGGCGGTGTCGCTCAGCTTTTTGACCTGCACGGCCGCGCCCCCGAGGGCGACCGAGACGTTGCTGGTCAGCTCCACGAACTTCGCGTCGAGTCCGGCGGCGCCGATGTCGCGGGCCGCGTCCTGGGCGCGCCGGGCGTTGGTCTCGACGCTGCGCACCAGCGCCTCCAGCTCGAGGCTGGCGTCGTCGAGCGCGCTGGCGAGCGTCTTGAGCTTGGCCTGCACGGCCTTGTATCGGTTGTCGTCGTCGGCCGGGACGGGCACCGGGCTGGCGCCGCTGGGTGCGAGATCGCTGCTCATCAGCGGGTTCCTCCCTGCTTCTTAGTCGTGGTGGGCGGCGGCCGACGCGTACTTCAGGCCCGCGTCTTCCTTGGCGGCCATGTCCTGGCCGTAGATGCGGGCCACCATCGAGGCCGCGAGCTTGGCGGCCTCCAGGGCGAGACCGCACTCGGACGCGCACCGTTCGGCCTGCTGCCTCATCCGGGCCGCGGCGTCGGCCAGGTCCGAGATCAGCTCGGTGACCTCGGTGGCGATGTTGTGGTCGCCGATCAGGTCGGCGGACATGTCCCGCAGGGCGTCGGCGACCTTGTCGAGCGCGTCCGCGAGGGCTTCGGCCTTCTCCTGGTCGGAGGCGGCCTGGATGGCGATGTTCGCCATCTCCATCAGGAACTCGTCGAACGTGATGTCTGTGCGGTGCTGGGCGGCCAGACCGCCCTGCCCGGACGGCCTGCTGACCTCCGCGCTGCTCACGCTGCTCCCTTCGGTGCTGGTGGGTCGGCTGCTGGTTGCCGGTCGGCCGACCACCGGCTGATCGCTCTCGCCGGGTGCGTCCGTCGCGTCCGGCCGACTGGTGCCGGGGCGCTTGACGACCCCCCGCCTGGCTCGCGGTTGCCTGGGCGCGCGGGGCAGGCCGGGACGGCGGGCGGCATACCAGCCGAACGGGTCGGCTTCGTCGTCGACGATCACCGCGTCCGGGATGTCCTCGCCGGTGTCCGGCTTCGGATTGGGACGGCTCGGGCGGCCGTCGGCCCACTCCACCGTCGGGTCGGGATCCTTCACCCCGTCCCATGCCCAGCCGCGTCGCCGCCCGGCATGACCGGCACGACCGGTGCGACCCCGCCGACCGGCCCTGCCGGTTCCGCTGCCGGTGCGCCGACGCCGAAACCGGCGCCGCTTCTTCGAGTCGTCAGACGGCCCGTCACCGGCCTTGGAGTCCTTGCCCGGCTCATCGGACGCCGGGGCGTCCTTCGTGCCGCTGGAGGCCCCGTCAGAGCCGTCCTTAGCGTCCTTCTCGCCCTTGCCTTCGGTGCCCTTGTCCTTGGAGTCCTTGGAGTCCTTGTCCTTGGTCAGGCTCACTTTCTCCGCGCCAGCCTTGCCGGCCTTGCCGTCCTTCGCGTCCTTCGCGTCGGCGCGGCGCTTGTCGAAGCGGCGCTGGGCTTCCTCCGTGACCGCCTGGCCCAAGGTGGTGCGGCCGGAGTCGGCCGGCGCCGCGGCTTCCCGCTTCGCCTTCCGTGCCGCGTCCCGCTCCTGCCGCTTCGCGCGGCGGTCGTCCCAGTTCTGCTGCCGGTTGGCGCGGGCCTGGTCGCGGTCCTTGGACCGGTCGGCGACGCCGGCGGCGTGCCCGGCGGAGCGCCGTTCCTGCCGCGCGGCCTGCCGGGCCCCGGCGCGCCCCTGGCGGCCGCGGGCCCGCTCCGCGCGGGCGTTGGAGGCCGGGCCGTCGTTCTTCGAGCTGCCAGAGCCCGCCTGAGAGCCTTTCGGCCCCCCGGACGACCCGTTGCTCCCAGAACCGCCTGTACGGCCGCCAGAGCCCGCCTGGGAGCCCTTCGTGCCGCCCTTGCCGCCCGTGCTACCCCCGGGTGATCCGGACCCCGAACGCCCGGTGCTGCCGCCGGAGTTGGTGCCGCGCGACCCGGGCCCCTTGGAGCCCGGACCCGAGTTGTTGCGGGACGGACCGCCGCCGCTGCCGCCACCGCCGGCCTTCGAGCGGCCCTTGTCCGTCCCCAAGCCGGAGCCCGGCGACTTCATGCGGTCGGCGTCGGCCTTTCCGCGCGCCGCCGCTTTGTCGCCCTTCGCTTTCATCATCGCGGCGCGGAGCTTTCCGTTCTGCTCCATCATCGCGACTTCCTGCGCGGTGCGGCCCTCCAGCAGCGCAGCCTTCCGAGCTATTTCAGCCTCGCGGAAAGGCGCTTCGCTTTCGCGATTGGCCCGCGCCCTTTCCAGCCGGAATTCGAGCCAGTCACCGAGACGGTCAGCGAGTGAACGAGGCTGGGCGTATTCGCCTTCCTCGTATTCGCCGTCATCTTCTCCGGTTTCCGGTGCCGCAATTCCGTCCGAGCGCAGCGCCGCCGCCGGGTCCGGAGCGGCCGGGATCGGCGGCAGTTCCATCGTGGTCTCCTCCGGGCTCTCCGGGGGAGCCTCCGGAATATCTTCCGGCGGTGGAATGGTGTCGATGAAATCCGGGATCGGCGGCAGCGTGTAGGTGGAATCACCGCTCCAGGGGCCGTGGACCAGGGTTCCACCGCCGGCATCGTCGGACTCGTCGGACACAGTGCACCTCCCTCCAGGGGGACTTGACAGACAGTGGGGTCTCGTGTGCACGCGTGTGCACGTGCACGTGTGCACGCTTTACGCGCGCGAGGCCCCGCCGGAGCCCGGCGGGGCCTTCGTGGGTGACGTTCAGTTACGCGGGCCGTGCTGCTTCAGGACGGTGTCCGCGTACTGCATGAGGTGGTCGAACAGCCGCGGGTCGCCCGCCTGCCGCTTCTCCAGCACCAGCTTGAAGAGGCGGCAGACCAGCGTGAATGCGGTGAGGACATCGCCGCGACCGGCTTTGATTTCCCTCGTGATTTCGGACCGAGTAACGCGGAGCCAGAATTCCATCCGGCCGATTTCTCCGCGACTTTCGATCGCCTTGCGCTCTTCGTCCTGCAGCCAGCCGTTCCGCCCTTGAATGGAGCGTTCGACGCTGCTGAGGGGGCGCGTCACGCCGACTCCCTGTTGCCAAGGTCGTAAATCGACGTGGGAACACTATAGCCGGAACTCTGGCTCTGCGCACCCTGCTGCGTCGAAGTGGGCGCGGCCTGGAGCATCTGCGGGTTCTTCTTACGCTGCTTTTCCAGCTCTTTTTCCTTCCTTTCCTTGGCCGTATTCGTAACGGCCTCGTCGTGGGCGCGGCGCTTGTAGGCGCTCTTTTCCAGGCCCGCGGTCAGGTCGTCCAGGTCCTTGAGAACCTGCCCGAGAGCCTTCTCCACGGGCATCGCCCGCAGCCTGGCGTGGTACCAGCGGTCGCCCTCCACGTGCGTCTTGCGCAGGTGCACGCGGGTCTCGATCGCGAGGGTCTCCAGGTTCTTGCCGATGTCCAGCAGGACCCGCTGAACGTCGGCCAGGTACCGGGCGGTTGCCTCCGGGCTCTGCGCGATGTCGTGCAGAGGCGAGGTGTTCGGGTCGTTGCTGTCCATGCGAGAAGACCTCCAGGTCTCGGGGTTGGGGAGGGGGAGTCCGTGTCCCCGAGGCTGTTGCGCGGGGGTGGGTGGTGCTCGGAACGATCTCGCCCGCGCCCCGCTCGGGGCGGGCGCGGACGCGCGGCCTGCCGGCCGTGGCCGTCACCGGTCCGCGCTCACGCTCGGGAGCGTGGGCGCGGGCCGGGGGCGACCATGAGCGGCAGGGGACTGCCGGGGGTGAGCGCGTCGGCGCTCACCGGGTGCTCACCTACGCGCCCGGGGCGGCCTCTTCGACCTGAGCGCGCAGGCGCTGCGCGGTCGGGCGGGAGACCGGCTTGTCGGACAGGCCCGCGTCGGTGAGCGCGTCGCGGATCTCCGTCCACTCGGGTCGGCGCCCGAGCTCGGTGTAGAGCAGACGGATACGAGCGTGGCGGCGCTCGGTCAGCGCCTCCGTCTCGCTGCGCGTAAGCGCGCCCTCCGCTCGCTGAGCGTCCGTCTCCTCCGTGCCGCGCTCACCCTCGTGAGCGCCGGAGGCGAGCGCCGGGCGCTCACGCTCGCCGCGAACCTCGCCCGAGGTGAGCGCGCTCATGTCGGGGTGAGCGTGCTCGGTCTCATCCGCCCGTTCGACGGTGAGCGTGTCCTCGGGGGTGAGCGTGTCGGCGAGCGCGGCGGGCGCGGTGTCGAGCTTGAGCGCCATCCGCTGCTCCAGCGGAGCCTTCCAGCGCCACTTCCAGCCGTGCGTCTCCTTGAGCTGCGCCCGCAGCCAGGTCTGCTCCTGGAGGCGGGTGAGCGCCTCCTCGTAGGAGGTGATCTCCCAAAGGATCATCCGGCGGCGAAGCCGGGCGGTGGGGATCGGGGCGAGGATCCAGCGCGAGCGGCGCACCGTCTCCATCCGCTTCTTGCCGGTGACCGCGCCGATCCGCGTCGCGTACACGTGGGAGGCGATCTCCGAGAAGATCACCCACAGCAGCGTGAGGGCGGCGTGCCCGATCCGGCCCGCCGCGGAGTCCGAGGCGTTCCAGTTCAGGTACACGGTCACCGCCGTCAGCGCCCGGGGCACCCAGCGGATCCAGCGCAGCTCCATACCCATGCGGATCAGGACCAGGTTCGCGCCGGTGAACGCCGGGATGGCGACGTCGATGCCGACCGGCAGCAGCCACGGCCAGTCCCAGCCCCACGCCGCCGCCTTGGCCTCCAGCGCGGTGTAGGAGGACAGCAGACCGAGGGTGGAAACGACCGCGGCCGCCAGGACGATCCCGACGACCAGGACCAGCTCCTGCCTAGACAGCGGCGGGACACCGCCGGCGGGCCGGGCGTCGGCGCGGGCCTTGCGCCGCTTGGCGCGGGACTCGGTCCGGATCTCCCGGCGGCGGGCCCGCTGCACGGTGCGATCCGTCGCCGCCTCAAGGACCCGCTCCGCCTCAGCCAGGGCGCGTTCGGCGGCGGCCTTGTCGGCCGTGGCCTTGGCCGCCGCCTCCCGGGCCGCCACCGTGTCCGTCTCCGCCTGCTCCCGCAGCCGGGTGACGTCCTTGTCGGTGGCCGCCCGAAGCTCCTCAGCAGAGGAACGGGCGTCGGCCAGGGCGCGTTCGGCGTCCTGACGAAGGCCGGCCGCGGCCTTCTCGGCTCCGGCCCTCACCCGCACGGCCTGACCGTCCGCACTCTCACGCATCCGGTCGGCCTCGCTCCGCGCCCGCTGAAGGACCTGGTCGGCGTCAACGGCGGCACGGCTGCGGGTCTCCGCCGCGGTGCGCTCCGCCGCCGTGAGCAGCTCGGTGCGCGCGCTCTCCGCGTCGGCGAGGACCTGCGCGGCCTCCGCCCGCACGGTGTCGGCCTTCGAGGCCGCCGTGGTGGTGACCTCCTGCGCCTGGTCGCGGGCGTCGGCGAGCAGCTGCTCGGCAGCCGCCTTGGCGTCGGCGAGGACCTGGTCGGCGTTGCCGGACGCCGTTGCCGTGACGGTGTCGGCCTCGCTGCGCGCGTCGGCGAGCAGCTGCTTGGCCTTCGCGTCGGCGTCGGCCAGGACCTGGTCGGCGTCGGTGGCCGCGCTGGTCGCGGCCCCCGTGCGGACCCGGTCGGCGTCGGCCTGCGCGTCGGCCAGGAGGCGGGCCTGCTCGGTGGTGGCCGTCTCGGTGATCGAGGCCGCCTCCGAGCGGGCGCCGTCCAGGAGTTCTGCGGCGCGGCTCTCGCCGTCGGCGATGATGCGGACCGCGTCGTCGGCGGCCAGGTCCCGGAGGTCGGCGGCGCGGTCGGCGGCGTCGGCCAGGAGCGGGTCGGCTTCCTCGAACACCAGCGGCACGATCTCCTCGGGGGCGGCGGCCTGGGCGGGGATGGCGGCCGGCGCCTTGGCGCGCCCGGCGCTTCGGGGCTTCGCGGCCGGGGCGGGCTTCCGCCTGCGCCGGGTGGTGGTGTTGGCCACGGGGTGTCCTCTCTTACTCCGGCGCCTCGTGCGAGAGGCCACCGCGGGTCGGCGTCGGTCGGTAGGGTTGTGACCAGGCCCTCCGAGGCCCCGGCAGCGCTAATGCCGAGGACTCGGAGGGCCGTTGTGCTGGTGCGGTCAGTACCGGGGGTCAGGCGGCTGCCGTTTCCCGGCTGGGCCCGTAGGTGCGGGCGAACTGGGCGCTGGCGGTCAGCAGGGCGGTGATGTCCGCGTGAGTGCGGTGCTGGCGCTCCGACCAGGGCGTGGCGCGGGCGGAGTCGGACCCGGTGTGGGCCTGGATCACCCGGTCCAGGACGTAGCCCGCCACACAGGCGGTGTCCGTGTCGCCGTGGGCACCGTTCTCGCCGACGTGACGCAGGGCGGTGGCCAGGGTCCGCTGCGGGTCGGTACCGCTCTCGTCGCGGACGAAGCGGATCAGCGCCCGGAGCATCGCCTTGACCGTCATGGCGTCGTCGTCGGCGAGGCCGACGCCGGCCGACCAGTCCTTGCTGTGGTCGTAGGCGCGGATCCAGCCGTCCTTGTCGAGCAGGGCGATGGTGGCCTCCAGGTGGCGGGCCACGGCCTCGCCGGAGGACTCCTCGCCGGACGGGCCGATCCACAGCGGCTGATAGGAGTCGGCGGCGAGTTCGGCCGCCTTGCTCAGCGTCACTTCGGAGAACACCGCGGCAGCGGGGGTGGTTGTCGTCTCGGGCATGCGAGCCTCATCTCAGGGTTGTTGGGTCCGGGCTGTCCGGCTCCCCGTCACCGCCCGACCCGGCCGCCACGGTGGTGGGCGGTCGGTGCGGGCGGCTCAGGCAACTGTCAGGCCGTGGCCGTGAGGGGCCGGTGCGGGTCGACGACCCGGCCGTCGGGGAGCAGCCCGCCGGTGTCCTCGAAGAGCAGGACGGCGTTGCACAGCAGGCTCCAGCCCTGATCCGGGTGAGCGGCCACGACGTGCGCGGCCTCCCGGTCCGGACTGTCGGCCGACGGGCACTTCGGGGTGTGCGTGCACAGCGAGTCCGCCAGCCGGGTGGTGCCGGTGGCGGTCGTCGCGGTGTCGATCTGGGTGCTGCTGCGCATGGGCTCTCCTGCGGGGATGCGGGCCCGAGACTCTCCCGGGCTGGAGGCGTGCGAAAGGCCGGCCGCCCGTAGCGTGGGCAGCCGTTCGGAGGCGGAGCTGCAGGGCGGGCAGGGAGTTGCCCGCCGCTCCCGTCCTGCGGAAGTCAGGCGGCCGCGGCGCGCCGGCGGGCCGCGCGGCGCTTGAGGGAGCGGCGCTCCGTCTCGGACAGCCCGCCCCACACGCCCGCGTCCTCGCCCCGCTCCAGCGCGCCCTGGAGGCAGCTCTCCATCAGCGGGCAGCGGCAGCAGACGGCCTTGGCCTCCTCGATCTGCAGCAGCGCCGGACCGGTGTCGCCGATGGGGAAGAACAGCTCGGGGTCCTCATCGACACAGGCCGGACGGGGCCGCTCGAACGCGTCGGTGGAGACGGGCGCGTAGGCGTGGCTGCGTACGAGGGCGACGGACACTCGCATCTTCATTTGGGCCTCCCAGAAGGTCCGTGTACGAGTCAGCCCCGGAGCGGTATCCCCGGGGCTGGCTCATGGGTTGGCGGAGGGCTGAACTACCTGGCGTCGATGTGGCAGCGGATCTGCTTGCCGACCGGCGAGGGCGCGATGTCCCAGCCGGGCGCCAGCATGTCCAGCAGGCCCAGGCCGCGCCCGGACTCCGCGTCGTCGCTGTCCATCGCCACCGTGCTGCGGCGCGGCAGCAGATCGGCGGCGGGGTCATGCACGTTCACCTGGACGCTGCGCCCGGTGACGTACACCTCTACGACCAGCGGCACGTGATCACCGCAGGCCCGCACGGCGTTGCCGAGCAGCTCCGAGACGAGCCACTCCGCGGTGTCGGCGGTCGCCTGGCCGGCCCCGTACGCCATCGGCACCGACACGGTCAAACCGCGCACCATGCTGAAGACGGACTCGGAGGCCGTGATGTGGGCGACGAAGCCGCGGTCGCGGTGCTGGACGTACAGGCCGGGGACGCAGGCCGGGAGCGTCGGCCTCTGCGCACGGCGCTGGTCGTTCATGCGGGCCCGGCGCAACATGTCGTCCATGTCCGGGCTGCTGTCTGCCCGTGCACCAGGCGGCGCGGGAGATGTCATGATGGGACTCAAGGTTTTTCCTCTCACGGAGTGACCTGCTGAACGGCCCTGGGGCGCAATCCCGGGGCCGCTCCTTTTGACTGCCGTACGAGCAGCCGCGGCCCTGGCCTCCCCGATCGCTCGGGATGGCCAGGGCCGCGGTCGTTCGTGCGGGCGGTTCAGCGCTCGGGGCGCTCAGGGTGGAGCGTGGTCAGCGGGACCAGCGGGCTGCCCAGCGGAGCGTCACCGGCGGGCAGCTGCGCGCGCCGGGTGTCGGTCTCGTGTACCGCAGTCTCCGTCGACGCCCACTTCATCTCCCGCAGCAGCCACAGCGCGCGGCCGTCGCCCGGCTCCTCTGCTTCCTGCTGAGCAGCCGCCCGGCCGGGCGCGTTGCGGAGCTTGTAGAGGTAGAGGCGGGCGAGCGGGCTGCCCTCGGTGCAGTGAGCGTGACCAGACTCCTGGCAGACCTCGCACTGCTCGCAGTGCGCCCGGAACAGCCGGAGCGTGCCGTTCGCGTCCAGGTCCGGCGCCGCCATGTGGGCGATGGCCGGAGCCGACGCGACCTTCGGCTTGCGGAGCACGGTGGTCGCGCGGCGGGACGACGTCTCCGTGATGGCGTCGGCCAGGAGTTCCCGCCACTCAGCGATCGTCAGGTCGAGCGTCACCCTGCGGTTACTGCCGACGCACCGGCGGGGTTCGGCGGTGCCGGCGCGGCCGGTGTGGTGGGGGACCAGCTTCGGGTTGCGGCCGTCGTGCCCGGTGATGGGGCACCAGGTCCGGCAGTTCGGGCAGACCAGGCTCTCCGTGCCGGGGAGCAGGTCGATGTCGATGGGGAGCAGCTTCGAGACGACGATCGCGGGGAGGTTACTCACCTGCTTCGTGCGGGTCCGGGTCAGACGCTTGCGGGCCGTGGGCATCGCGGACGTGGTGGTCATATGGAATCTCCTTGAGTACGGAGGGGAGGGACTGCGTCGCGGTGCTCTCTCCGCCCGCCAGGCGCACGGGAGACCCGGCGTCCTGGAGGACGGACAGCGCATAGCGCTGCGACGTACATGCAGGTGAGTCGAGACCGGGGGATTTAGTGGTGCATCAACCCCGGCCACCCAGGGGGCGGACGACTTCCTGCGGTCTTGCTGGTAGGGGACCGACGTTCCGGCTCCCTCATCCGGCGCCGCCCGCAGGCAGTTCCAGGTGGGGGAGTCGGGTCCGAAGCGAAACCTGGCTGCGAACCTCGTTACCGAGGTTCAGTAGAAACCCTCCTCGGTACCGATGTCAAGAAGTACGTTACCGATGATGTACCATGCGGGTGTTCCCAACGCGATCAACGCGCCCCTCAAGGCCCTTCGGTAGCAAGCCGCCCTAGGATCGCTACCGAGGTAGGGAGACTGATGACGGATGAGGCAGGCGCGCAGCGCACGAAGGTCCAGCAGATTGCTGATGATCTGAAGGCGGCGATCGAGCGCGGGGACGACGGATTCAGGCCTGGCGACCGGCTGCCGGGCGAGAACGCCCTGGCGGCGCAATACGGCGTCGCCAGCCTCACCGCCCGACGGGCCCTCAAGGTTCTGAGCACCGAAGGGCTGGTCGAGAGCAAGAAGGGAGCAGGCGCCCGTGTTCTTTCGTTCCAGCCCATCAGGCGTCGAGGCATTCCCCGACTGGCTAGCGAGCAGTGGGGGAGCGGAAAGTCGATTTGGTCGGCCGACGACCACCGCGCACCAGACGTCGACCAGATCGCGGTACAGGAAGACGCAACCCCGCCTGAGCACATCAGGGGCGTGCTCGACTTGGGACCTGGCGAGGGAGCCTGCGTCCGTAGTCGGCGGTACGTCATGGAAGGTCGGCCTGTCATGCTCGCCGCGTCCTATCTCCCCCAGGCGCTGGTCGCAGGCTCCCTCATCACTCAAGCGGACACTGGCCCCGGAGGGATCTACGCCCGGTTGTCCGATCTCGGGCACGCGCCAACGCGGTTCCGTGAGGAGATCCGAGTGCGTCTGCCCACGGCGGAGGAGGCGGCCCAGTTGTCCATCCCAACCGACAGGGCTGTGATCAAGCTGGCCCGCACAGCCTTCGACGCGGCGGGGAGGGCGGTGGAGATCAACGAGATGACCTTGGACTCGGCAGCGTACGTATTGGACTACGAATTCGACGCCTGACACCGATGTGTCTGGCCAAGCACAAGCAGCCACTGCGACGCCCTCCAGACGATCCGATGTGTGGGGGCCATCACACCCGGCAGTGACTCTGAGGAACATCACGAAGAGCTCGTCACTTCGATGAACGAGTTCCTCAACGCGTTTTCAACGAGTAGATACACACGGGATTTTGGGGCTCGCGCCTAGGCTCCAGATCATGGTGAAGACGGAGGCTGACGGGGTGGGCAAGCGCGCTGGGTGGCGCCCGGACAAGCTCAGGGAGCACCGGGAACGGCATGGGCTGACGCTGGAGGAAGCCGGTGAACGGCTGCGGCTGGTCGCTGAGCAGGCCGGGCTGAAAGATGTGCCGGCCGCGAATCCTCAGACCCTGAGCCAGCACGAGACAGGCGAGAGTTACCCAGGGCCGCCGTATCGCCGAGCCTACTGTCTGCTGTACGGAGCGACCGAGCCCTCGCTTGGCTTCCGGCCTGCACTGCCGGGCGAGGAGACGAAGTTCGAGGTCACCCCCCTGCCTGAGCAGCGGAACGGCCTCCATGTCATAGCTGTCGAGCGGGCGTTGACGCGGATCGCGGACGGGAATGGCTTCGACAGCTACAGCTGGCAGCAGCGGGTGATGGAGGCGTGGAAGCGCCGTCGTACCGGCGGTGATCCGCACAAGCCGTGCGTGGTGCTGGTGGGCGGGTTCGCCGGCTCCGGGAAGACCGAGTTCGCCAGGTTCCTCACGCAGTTGACGGGCTGGCCGTTGGTCGACAAGGACCCGCTGACTCGGCCGTTGGTGGAGCCGTTGCTGACCGCTCTGGGGTCGCAGGCCCACGACCGGCATACCGACCTGTACCGCGAGAAGGTCCGGCCCGCCGAGTACGCCGCGCTGATGCAGGCCGTCCACTCGAACGTGTCGTGCGGCATCAGCACCGTGGTCACCGCGCCGTTCATCGCCGAGCTCACGGACCAGGCGTGGATGGAGCGCCTGATCAACAAGTGCGCGTCACATGGCGTCGACGTCGCGCCGATCTGGGTGCAATGCGATGTGGAGTCGATGCACGAGTACATCTCGCACCGCGGCGCGGCCAGGGACGCGTGGAAGCTGGAGCGGTGGGAGGAGTACATCGCCACCGTCGACGTAAGCCTCCGTCCGTCCGTCCCGCATCTCGTGGTGGACAACCGGATGGGCGCCGCGATCTCGCTGGCCGATCAAGCCCGGCAGGCAATCGGGACGGTGGCCGTATGAAACACGGTGTCGTCCTCTACGGCCCGCCGGCTGCGGGCAAGGACACCGTGACTCGCGCTCTGACGCGGCTCAACTGCCGATACGCGCTGTTCGAGCGGCTCAAGGTGGGGTCGGGCAAGCGCGTCGGCTACCGGATGGGGACTGCCGAACAGTTGCTCGCGCTGGAGAGTGCGGGGGACGTCGTCTACGCGAACCGGCGGTACGGCAATACGTACGCGATCGACCGGCCGGGTCTGGACTCGGTGTTCGAGGCCGGGGTGCCGGTGGTGCATCTCGGGCAGGTCGACGGCATCCGGGCCCTGGTCGACGGTTACGCAGCTGGCTGGTCGGTAGTGCTGCTGTGGTGCCCGAGGGAGGAGACCGTGCGCCGGTCCGCAGGGCGCGGCGACCGCGACACCAGTGCACGGCTGGCGGCGTGGGAGGCGACGCGCGAGGACCTGGATGCGCACCCCGACATGGTCTGGGACCTAACTGTAGACACCTCGGGGACATCGCCTGAGGAGGCGGCACGGCTCATCGACCAGCTGGTAGTGCGGCGGTCGGGAGCGGCGACGGCATGAGCGCGGGTTACGGCTGGGCGAGGCGGGCGAGGGCGTCGGCGAGCGTGAGCTCAGCGTCGTCCTTGGCGTCGTTCCACCGTGCCAGCGTGGCGGCGGCCGCGTGCAACATCTCCGGTGGGAGGCCGGCGTCCGCGAGGGTGTCGGCGACCTCTTCCATCTCGGGGCCCCACCTCCAGGCGCGCGCCGCAGCCTTGGCAATGTACTCGGGTTCGGCAAGGTACGAGTCGCTGCGCCGTGCGGCCACCCGCACGAGCTCTTGGCCGACGCCGTGTGCGTGGGCGAGACCGACCGAGAGCGCCACGAGCACGCGGCTGGTCTTCTGGAAGCTGGCGTACGCCAGCTTCAGCGCGGACGCCTTCCCGATCTCTGTACCCAGTTGTCCGGTCTGTACGTCGGTGCCCGCGAAGAGCGCGGCGACCGTGGTGACTGCGGCGGTAGGGCCGGACAGGTACAGCGTGGGGCTCTTGCCGCCCACGGGCGGGGAGCCGATCACTCCGCCGTCGACGACGGTCGCAGTGGTCCCGAGAAGGTCTGCGATCCGCCCGGTCCTTTCGGGGTTGATGGCGTTTGCCTCCACGTACACCCCGGTGAAGGCGTGCCCGGCGACGTCGCGGGCCAAGTCCTCTGCGGCGGCCGGCGGGCAGAGGCTGATGACGATGTCGCTGCGCTCCAGCAGTTCTGCCAGTGTGGCGACCCCGGTCAGCCCGAATTTCTCGGCGCGCGCGACGGTCGCCGGGCTTCGGCCGGCCTCGCACCACAGGACGGAGACCGCGTTCGTCGCGGCGCAGGCGGCGACGGCGGCGCCCATGCTTCCGGGTTGGAGGATGCCGACGGTGGGCTGGTCCACTGTGCTACTCCGAGGTCGTGGTGAGCAGGATGGCGATGGCGTCGGTGACGTCGTCGACGGTGTGGTCCGCGGTGGGGACAGTGTCGGGCCAGGGGCGGCCGCGGAGCCAGATGGTGCGCAGACCGGCCTGGTGGCCGCCTCCGATGTCAGCGGCCGGGTTGTCGCCGATCATCCAGCCTCCGCCTGCGAGGGAGAGGCCGCAGCGCGTGGCTGCGAGTTCGAAGAGCCGCCGGTCGGGTTTGCGGATTTCCAGCTCGCCCGAGACTGCGACGGCGTCGACCAGGTCACTGATGCCGGTTGCGGCGAGTTTGGCGCGCTGGGTGTCGGTGGAGCCGTTGGTGACGATGCCGATCGTCCAGTTGGCTGCCCGGAGTTCGGCGAGGCCCCCGAGGACTTCGGGGCGGCAGGTGATGGCGGCCGCTATCCGGTGGACGTACTCCTGCCACAAGATGTCGGGGGACTCGCTCAGGTCGAAGGCGACGCGGAACTGGGCGAAGTCGCTGAGGTTTGCCCGGTCGGCGAGCTGGCCGAGCAGCCACCTTTCGGCTGGGAGGCCGAGGCCGTGGGCATGGCAGAGTCCGGCTACGACGTTGCTGTAGGCAGCCTGGCGGTCGACCAGTGTGCCGTCCAGATCGAAGAGAGCGAGGCGCTGCTGCACGTGAGCGAGCCTATCTGCGACATTGCGTTGGGTGATTCGGCGCCCGCTCCGTGGGCGGCTGATCGCTCGTGCGGTCCGTGCGGTGGGACGGTCCAGCAAGTTGATTCCCGCGTGCCGGGATTCGCGACGGTGGTCGTGCAAATGCTCTTGGATTCCTTGTTGGTCACTGCTCGGATCATGGGCAAGTGCGGCCCGATCAGTGCAGGTGATCAAGGTCGGTCGCGAACTCAGCTGGGAGGTGCCGTCTCATGATGGGAAGTCAGCGGTGGACGGGCTTTGCGACACGTACAGCCCAGGGGCGCCCGGAATTCAGCGGGAACGGTACAGTGGCCCCCAGCGTTGATCAAAAAGAAAAGTGGCCCCGCAATCCGGCCTTGGACAAGCCGGTCATCGGGGCCACGTGGCCGACGGACCTTGTAGGAGGGGTCCGGGGGCCTGCCGAGCACCCTTTTCGCGTGAAGGAAGGTGCCGACGTGATCAGGGTACCCGTACCTGTCACCCGACACACAGCACCCCGCCGTGGGGTCAGCAGCCATGCCGGTTGCTGGTCCGTCGACGGGGCGTTCGCGTTGTCTGAGCGCACCCCGGTTCGCCCCTCTGCTGAGGGGGCCGGGATGAGGTGAGTCGCAGGGCGGCTGACCGCCCGGGGACCAGCTCCCAGGTGATTCGCAGTCACCTCGGCTGGCGCCCCATCTGCCACCGGAGGGTTTCGCACGCCCTCCGAAGGGATCGCCGACCGGTTCGCACCCGGTCAAGCGGTTCATCTCTCGGTTCCACCCAGAACCCGAAGCACCAGAGACGGGGCTTCGTCTTGCACACCTCCAGAGAAGGAGGACGTCGTCATTTTGCACGACCACTTGGGCTTTCGCCAGCCCGCATACGCCCGTTTCATCCTCGTTTGCCCGCCTGTGAAGTCCCGGCTTGAGGGATTTCACAGTCTCATTAGTCCTGTTTGTCGGCCAGTTCGGCTGTCCTCTCGCACGCTTCGCGCTGCAGCGGAGGTCCCTGCCGGAGTCCGGGCTGGCGTTGTCCACAGGTCCGCCGCCGCTCGCTGGAATCTATCCACAGGTGACCTGGTCCATGGTCGCCGGATGGATCATGTTCTGACGTTTTCCCGGGCGGGCCAGTGAGTGCCATCGCGGCGTCGGCCGCTGGCCTGATCAACTTCGCTCGCGGCGGTGTGCCGCGTCGTCGGCTGCGGTCGGTTCCGGCGCAGGCCGGGCCGGTCGTTCCGCTGGAGGTGGGCAACCCGCTCCAGCTGACCGAGACGATGCGCGCCCGGCTCCTTGCCGCGGTGCGCGCCCTGGTGTCCGACCCCGCTCTGGACGGGGCGGGCGACCCGGCGCGCCTGGCGGCGGTGGTGCTGATGGCGAAGGCGAAGGTGGCGACGAACTACCGCGCGACGATCACCGCGAAGGAGCTCGGTCGGTGGGTCGGCCTGAAGCCGTCCCGGATCGCGCACCACGTCCTTCCGCAGCTGCGTGACCGTGGCGTGCTCGGGTCGAACGAGACGGTCAGTGCGGCTGGCCGGGTGACGGGCCTGGAGTGCTGGGTGATCCCGATGTACCGGGCGCAGCACGGCGGGGACCGTCGGCACGTCCTGGCGCTGTCGCGGGTGGAGCTGGTCGTGCTCCTGGCGCTGATCGAGACCCTGTTCGCGCCGGGCTGGAATCACAAGGACGGCCGGACGACTCCGGCCGGGATGCTCGCGGAGCGTACGGGGCGCGGGGCGGCGACCGACCGGCTCGGGCTGCTGCTGATGGTGCTGTCCTCGAACGCGAAGGGCTGGCTGCAGCTGTGCTCGGGCAGCGTGGACACCGAGCGGGGCCGTCCGGCGGCGACGGTGGCGCGGCTGCTGGGCTGCTCGCCGGCGGGCGGGGCGAAGGTGCTCTCCCGGCTCCGGGAGCAGGACGTGCTGTCGGTGGACCGGCGGGAGACAGCGTCGGGGCTGAACGCGCGCAGCCGGGTCCGGATGCTGCCGGTCGCCCAGGCGCACGGGATCGTCGTCCGGGAGGCCCGTGAGGCCGCCGACGCGATGTTTTCAGACCTCGCCGTTACTGCATCCGGAGATCATGAGGCGACGGTGGAGGCTGTGCCCCCTGTGGTTGCTGGGGTTCAGGGCGCCGGGGAGGGCCTGGGGGCCGATTCGGCAGACCGCGCCGATGCTGCACACCTTCACGCCTCTCACGCTTCTGGGGTTACTCCTGGGGGTTCTCTTGCGCTCTCTGGTGGCTTTTCCGGCGAAGGCCGTGGGGGTGAGGGCCGTCGGCCGGAGCATGTGTGCGTGCGCGAGGACCAGGCCGTCGGCGGCGAGGACGCCGCTGCCGCGAGCGAGTCGACGGCGGCGGAGGCCGGCCCACTGCGCGGGGAAAAGCCGAGGGAGTCCCCGGCCGATGAGCGTGAGGGGCAGCAGCCGGCCGCCGTCGCTGCCGGTGCCCGGCCGAAGGCCGCGGGGGGTGGAAAGACGCAGCAGCAGGGGAGGGTGGCCCTCCCGAAGGATCTTGGTGTGCAGGTCGCTCTGGCACCGGTCGCGGGGCTGTGGGAGCGGCTGAACGGCTGGCAGCAGCAGCGTGTTGAGGCGGCTGCGGCGGCGGAGCTCGGGCGGCTGGCGGACCTGCTGATGCTGCCGCGTACGGCCCCGCGGCTGCTGGCGGACCGGCTCACCGACCGGCTGGAGGAGACCGGCGGTGAGGCCCTGGTGAACAGCCCGTTCGGCTGGATCACCCGCAAGGGCCTGGTGCGGCGGCCGGCCTGCTCGGACGTGCGGTGCGACGACGGGATCCGGCTGGACACCGGCGGCGAGTGCGATAACTGCGGCAACGTGATCCACATCCGGCGTGCCCGGCGGGCGAAGATCGCGGCAGATATCGACCGGGAGCTGCCCGGCCTGGGTACCGTCGAGCGGCGCCGGGTCCTCAAGGACCGGCTGCGTGAGTACGCTGCGGCGGAGGCGGAGGACCTCGTGGTGCGCCGTGAGCAGGCCCGCGCGGTGCAGGCCCGCCGGGATGCCGTCCGTGCGGCTGCCCGGGAGCAGGCGGAGCGCGAGCGGCAGGCGGAGGCGGCGGCCGAAGCGGTGCGGCAGGCCATGCCGTGCGCGGACTGCGGGCAGGACCGGTCGGCCGGGCTGTGTGAGGCGTGCGGTTACCGGCGCCGGACCGAGGCGGCGATCGGGGAGGCCGGGATGGTCGCGGCCACCTGGTCCGCCGCGCTGGACGACGCCGGTGACGTTGCCGCCGTCACCGCCCACGTCCGCGCGACGCTGGAAGCGGCCATCAAGGCCACCCACCAGCAGTTCCTGGAGCTGATGGAGCCGGGCGACCTGGAGGCGGACCCCATCGCGGCGGCGTCCGTGCTCGCCTTCAACGCCTTCCAGGCGGTGGAGCAGGCCCTGCCGGAGTACCGCAGCAGCGCCCTCGGGCGGCTTGGCCGGGCCGAGGAAGCGGAGGCGGAAGCCCGGCGGGCGTACAAGACCGAGCAGGGGCGCCGCTGGTACAAGCACAACCCGACCGGTGCGGACGCCGTCGCCGCTGCGACGAAGGCGGCCGACGCCGCCCGGGAGCGCGTGGCCGAGTACCTGCTGGCGACGCGGCTGGAGCAGCTGCGCACGCGGATGGCGGACCGCACCGAGCCGGCTGCCCCCGCGCCGTGGTCGGCCCGGCTGACCGAGCTGGCCACACGCCCGCTGCACGGCGAGACCGCCGGGGCGGTGATCGCGTGAGCGGCGAGCTGAGCGGGGTCGACCTCGCACGCCAGGCCCTGACCGCGGCCCGCGAGGCGGCGAAGAAGAACGGCGGCGCCCGCAAGGAGAAGCCGAAGCGGCGCACCGGCACGGCTGTGCGCCGTGACGGCCGCGATCCGCTCGGGCTCGGTGCGGCGATCGGCATGATGATGACCGAGCGCGGCATGGCCGCCCCGGCCGCCGGCGGCAGCGTCCTCGCTCAGTTCGACGGAATCCTCACCGCGGCCGCGCCCGAACTCGCCGGTCACGCCCGCGCGGTGGCGTTCGACACGGACACCGGCCGCCTGGACGTCGTCGCCGACGCCCCCGCGTACGGCACGAAGCTGCGCTGGAGCGCGCCGAAGCTGATCGAGGCGGCCAACACACAGGTGCCGGGCGCGAACGTGCGCAGCCTCAACGTCCTGGCGCCCGCCAGCGGGGCCAGCGCCGTCACCGCGGCCGCCGGCCCCGACCTGCGTCCGACCATGCCCGCCGGAGCGGTGCGTACCAGGCAGACCGCCTCTGACGGATATCACCGCGCGCTCGCCGCGCACCGGCAGGCCGCCCCGCCGTCCATGGCTGACCCATACATCGCGCAGGCAGTCGAGCGGCAGGCCAGGGCAATGCGTGACGACAGCCGCCACGCGTTCCCCGACAGCACGCCGGAGGACGCTCCGGCCGCGATTGAGACAACCCGTGTCAAGCGCCGCCGCCAGGCTGCGATCACCGAGGCCGCCGCCCTACGACGAGCCCGCGCCGAGCGAGCGCAGCAGCGTGAGGAAGCAGCGGAGATCCCGATGGCAAAGCCGCCCGCTAGCGTGCGAGCGGGGGCATGAGCAGCTGCGCCGAGAGCCGCGAGGACGAAGCACAGGACGTGGAAGTTAGCCTCTGCGCATGTTGAGGGAGGATCAGGACCCCGCCCGCACGGGTGAACCGAGCGACACACCGCAGTGGAAGGCGGCAGCAGCGGACGGGCCTTGGTTCGTGCCGCCGGAGCGTCCGGCCGGACCGCCGCAGTTGGACTTCCCTCCCATCCGCAACGGCGTTGACTATCTCGCCAGCGTCGTCGAGCGCCTGCAAAGCCCACGCGATGGACGCCACCGAGCGGCTCATCGGCGGCACTGTCACCCCGCTCGACAACACGAAGGCATGAGCGTGAACGTCGCTCAGCTCATCGACAACGGCATCCCCTCCAACGAGGCCGGGCCCATCGCCGCCCACTGGAACTCGGTCTACGACTGCATCCGTGAGGAACTCACCCGGCACGTGAAGACCGCGAAGGCGCCCGGGGGTGACCCCGCACGGCTCACGGAACTGCGCCGGGAGCTGGGCCAGCTCGACCGATGCACCCACCGTTCCTGCCCCCAGTCCCCGCCCGGCTTCTCCGCGCACGCCGCCCTGCGCCTGATCCAGGAGGCCCTGCGCTACCTCCCGCTGGAGCTCCAGGGCGACACCCACCGCCTGGCGGCCGTGCTCGCCGACTTGGGCCCGCATCGAGCACGACCGCGTCCAGCGTGCCCGCGCCGCACGGGAGACCGGAGGAGGCCGCCGTGGCTGACCGGGTCTGCCTGCGCCACTCCACGGACAAGCAGACCGACGCCCGGCAGCGGCACGCCCTGGCGGCGCTGCTCGCCGCCGGCGCCCCGGTCTACAACGACCCGGCGACTTCCAGCCGCGTCCTGTCTCTGGACCGCGCGGGCTTCAAGCGCTCCTCGACGAGGCCGCCGTCGGCGACACCGTCCGCATCGCCGACTCGGCCCGCCTCTTCCGCTCCCTCGCCGACGTCCTGGCCCTGCGGCCGGTGCCCATCCGGCGGGGCCTGCACCTCAAGGTGGAGTCGGGTCTGCTCTCCGGGATCGACCTGGCGGCCGACGACCCGGGGACCAAGATGGTCGTCTCCGTGCTCGCGGCTGCGCTGGAGTTCCAGCGCGACATGATCGCGGAGAACACCAAGGCGGGCGTCGCCGCGGCCGAAGCCTCCGGCAAGGTGCTCGGTCGTCCGTCCTCGCTGGACGAGGACCAGGCCGCCGACGTCGTCCAAGCGTACCGCGAGGGCGCCGCCGTCAAGGCCCTCGCCCGGCAGTACGGCACCTCGCCGAAGACGATCCGTCGCGCGCTCGACTCCACCGGCGCCCGCGAGGTCCCCGACGACCTCGGGGTGCTCCTGGAGGACTCCGTCGACGACGACCAGGAGCAGGCGCCCGACGACCTCACGGTGTCCGTCGACGTCCCCGGCCTGGTTGCCAAGCACCTGCTGACAGGCGAGGAGGAGAAAATCCGCGAAGCGCTGCGCGACGGCCGGACCATCCGCCGGGGACAGGGCTACTCCGTGCGCGTCACGGCCCCGCTGAGCCTGCACCAGACGATGATTGAGCAGTCCTCCGCCACCCTGATGAAGTCGCCAGCAGGCCGGAAGGCTCACCGCCTCCACTCCAACCGGGTCCTCGCCCTGTGGGTCCCTCCGCCACTCGGCGGCCAGGCTGAGCCGGGCGCGCAACGGTGGCAGAGGCGCGGGGGAGAGCCAGTAGGAGGAGACGGGCGGACGTGGGACCGCTGCGAGAGTCGCGGGCGACCCATGCGGGCTCAGCGGAGGGCGATCGGGACGACGATCGCGGCCATGGCGGCCACAGCGGCGATGCCGATACCCATCGGACCGCGGGCGGCGGGGTGCCGGTACGCCAGATACGCGAGGGCGCCGGGGACGAGGACGAAGGCCAGGCCGAGCAGGACGGCGACGAGCAGGGCGAGCGTGGACACGGCGGGTCTCTCCCGTGGATTCGGGCATGCGCTTCTCGCATGCGGAGTGGAGCGTGGACGGGTCTCACCCCTTGTGTCGCGGGGTGAGACTCCGACAGGGCCGGGAGTGTGCGGGAGCGGGAGGTAAGCCACGCAAGTCCGCGTGGGCAGACGAGTGGTGGAGCCCGCCGCCAATCGCCTGGACGGGCCCTGAGCTGTGCGTTCAGTGCGTTCAGGCAGCGGGCGCCGGACGTGGGTCGCTGGTGGGCTAGCCGCGCAACCAGGGTCCGCGTGACAAGAGTCACGGACGCGGCATGGGCGATCCCGCCCGGCCGAAGGGGTCTGAGCCTGTGTCAGGAGGCCGGGGGAGTGGGTCGGCGCTGGGCTGCGCGGCGGCGTTGTTCGGCGACAAGCCGATTGACCTTGCGTCGCACCCGTTCGCCGAAGCCGTCCGGGTGGGCGGCGCCAGCGGCGGCCGCGGCCTCGGTCCAGGTGGTTCCCTCGCCGTCGGCGTACGCGAGGACGACCGCGCGCTCGGCCGGTCGAGCCCGCGCAGCACGGTGTTGAGCCGCTCGTCGGCGAAGACCCCGCCCGTGGTGTGGGCGAGCAGGTCGACGTCCGGGGCGACCAGGTCGTACAGCGACAGCCCGCCGAGGTCGGCGTCCAGGGAGAGCACCCGCCCGTGCCGGGTCCGGCGCCGCCAGAGCGGCACCTCTTGCCGGTGCTTCCTACGGGCTTGCGCCTTGAGCGCACCGAGCGCGGTCACCGGCAGCTGCCCGTTCTCCCACAGCGGATCGCTCCAGTCCCCGACCAGCGCGGCCCTCAGCGCATCCCGCCATTGGGCGCCGCGTGGCAGTACGAGGACATCCTTGGCAATACCGTCCAGGTCGTAGGGCATGATCATTCCGCCGATGGCCTGCTGGCTGCTCGCCAGCAGGCCCACCAGCTCCCGAGAGGCGGGCAGCGATCCGGGCGGACACTCGGTGCTGCGTCCCGAGTCGTCGAAGAGGCGGGCTCCCCCGTCAACGCAGAGGATCGTCACATCGCCCATTGCAGAGGTCACCACCGGGGGGCGCGGGGCGTAGTAGTTACCAGGGCCCCAGACGGCTTTGTCCATGGGCTGGTAGGGCTCATAGAGATAGTGCCTCGTCATGCCGGTGCGCTCCTTCGGGTGTTAGTGCTTTCCTTTCTCGGTCCCGGGAAGCGGGGGCACCGGCAATGAATCTTGCCCGCACTGGTGTGATCCGGGTCACGGCGCGGGGGTGGGGGTGTCCTGCGGGGCGAGCAGGGTGGCGAACTCGCGGGCGTGGGCGGCGCGGTCGCGGGCCTGTGCGGCGGCGCTGCGGTGGGCCTCGGCGTGGTCGGGTTCGAGGACGGCGAGTTCGTAGTGCCGCTCGGCGCTCTCCTCGCGCAGCTCGGCCAGGCCCCGCAGGGCTGCGGCGCGCTCGGCGGGCTCGGCGCCGTCGCGGGCCAACAGGTGCACGTGGTCCTGGCGGCGGGTCTCGGCGGCGGCCAGCCTGGCGAGGCGGGCCCGGATGGTGACGGCCCGTTCGCGGCGGGCCCGTGCGGCGGCCTCGGCGCCGGGGAAGCGGACCGCGTTCAGGGCGCGGCTGAAGGTGTCGGCGGGCCGGTCGTCCGCGAACCGGGCGTAGGCGACGTCGAGGCCGCGCGCGGCGCCGAGGGCACTCAGGCCGTGCTAGCTGGCCCGGCGCGGCGGCCGGCGGCGGCCCAGGCGGCGACGTGCGGGCCCCACCGTTCCTGGGCGGCCTGCCGGGTGATCCCGGCGGCCGCGCCGATCTCGGTCCAGGTGGCGCCGTCCTCGCGGTCGGCGACCCCGGCCTGGGCGATGAGCAGGTCCAGGCGGGCGCGCAGGGCGAGCGCGCGGCGGACCCGCTCGCCGGGCGGCACGGCGGCGGTGCCGTCGTCGTCGGGGTGGGCGAGGAGGTCGTAGGCGAGGTCGCCCAGTGCCCGGGCGCGCAGGCCGTAGGCGACGTGGGCCTCGTCCGCGCCGGCCGCCGCGGCGATGTTCGCGAGTTCCGCGATCCCGGCGACCGCGTCCTGGCCGACCCTGAGCGGGCGGACCCAGACCAGCCCGACCAGCTCACCGCGCACCAGCGGCATCATCAACGGGCGCGGCACAACTCCCTCACCCAGCGAGGCGATGTACGTCTTCTTCGCGACGCCGACCAGCCCGTCCCACATCCGTGCTTCCACGGGAGCCCCCTGCCGTCCGCTGATCCGATCACCGCACCCTGCGGATCAGGTTCCGGGAACGTCGCTGTCGGGCTGTCGCTCGAGGCGGCGGAGCAGCAGTTCCGCGCGGATGAGTGCGGCAATGCTGGTGAGCTGACCGAGCGGACCTGGGAGCTCCCGGCCGCCGGTGCCACCCTGCGCGAGCGGTGGGAGGCCATCGCCCCCGAGCTCGTCGGGCACGTCTTCGCCGTCGGCTATGACCCGGACTCCGGCCAGCTCACAGTGTGCCCGGAGTCGTCGGCCTGGGCGACGAAGACCCGGCTGGTACAGGCCCGGATCATTGCGGCCGCCAACGCGTCGGCCGGCCGAACGGTCGTGCGCGGCCTGCGGATCCCCGCGCCGGGCTCCGTACCTGCACCCGCACCCGACGACTTCCAGGCCCCAGAGGCGGCCAAGGGCTTCGAAGACACGGGAGTTGGCCAGCGACGGCTACCACCGTGCCCTCGCCACCCGCCGAGAGGCAGCCCCGCCCACCTGGCTGACCCGGACATCGCGTAGGCAGTCGAGCGGCAGACCCGCGCGACGCGCGAACTGAGTGCCCGTGCGTTCACCGACCCTGACGAGGCGTCGGTCTCGATCGTGGCGGCCCGCACTCAGCGCCGCCGCGACGCCGAGAGCCGAGGCCGTGAAGTTCAGACGCGCGGTAACGTTCCGCTCGGAGATCGGCAGGGCGGGGAACCCGTGAATACTGAAGTCGTCGTGGCTATCGTCAGCGCTGGGGTCAGCGCCTTGGCAGCAGGGATTGCGGTCTGGCAGGCGCTAGTCGCAAAGGGGCAGGCACGGACTGCGGAGGACTCCGCGCTGTCCGCTCGTCGGCAGGCTGATGCAGCTGAAGCACAGGTCCAGCTCATGCAGCGGCAGATCGACGGTGAGGAGGCAGAACGACACGATGCCAGGGGCCCGATCTTCAAGTTGATTGGCCACTGGATCGATGAAGATCAGTGGGGGCAGCGCAGAGCGAAGTTTCAACTCGTGCAAGAAAGCGGTCCGGCGCTGTCCAGTGTGTCGGTGACCGTATCCGGAGATTACGTCGACGGCATTCGGCCGGACCCAGATGAGTTGGCCGCCCAGTCGTCTCTAAATCTTGGCGAAAGCTCAGCCGGGGCTGTTCTGCAACTCTGTGTCGGCATCGAGTATCAACACGTCTCACCTGTCCAGGTCGCGGTCCGCATCGACTGCGCTGCTCGGGATAGTGATTCAACTTGGACTCGCGATCTTGCTGATAACGTTCAGCAGCGTCCAGCGACGATGCGGACCCTTCGCCGACGCTGAACCAGCTAGAAGGGCGGATCATTCGATACGAGGCAGCGTCACCTCAATGGGGCCGAGTGTAATTTCGTCGCGCTGATGAGTCGTCTCTTCGACGACAATCGGCCCGTGAGAGACAACCTCGGCTGAATGAGCCTTGCCATCTTCAAGCTCCAGAAGAGTAGTCGCTTCGAATCGAAATCTGACTTTGGCAATTCGGGGCCAGGAGATGCCGTCTTCGACGGCGCGGTATTGATAGGTCTTGGTGCCTCGGCAAACCATTTGGGCACTCACCCAGATACGACCATCGACCTCATAAGCCTTGTGACGAAGGACGCGCGACTCGTCCAGTCTCAGGCCCTGGGACGTAAAGCCGTGAGTAGCTCCGGAACCGACGGGAAGCAGAGTCATGAAGAGGTCAGGCCCACGCATCGCGATGTGCACGGCGTGCGCGACGAGGTTGCTCTTGAGTAGATTCTCCAAGTCCTCTGGAGCTTTGGCTGGTGTTGCAAGCTCTGTGAGCAGCTGATCGATGCCGCCGCTGATCAGCCTCAGCCGACCGGCGTTCTCGCCGAGCTTGGCCTGCGCCTCGCTGCGGAGGACGTCATGAAAGTCGCTCTTGTCATCGTTGCCAAAGTCACGGTCCATCGAGACAAACCAAATGCCTTCGTCAGCTTGGGCCGCCGTTTCAAGGAGGGTCAGCCAAATGAGGGCATCTCGGGCGCCGTGAGCCTTCACGGGTTTACCCTCGTTGTCTACCCATACCTGCTCAGCGGGTGCACGCCTATTGGCCTCACGAGCTAGGGCTTCGTCCGCAGCTCCCGGCGGGTTGGGGAGGAGAGTGAAACTTTCTTCCAATTCGGCACGTCGTTTCTGCGCTGCGTCCTCAGCGGACAGGGCCGCGACAGGTTCCGTCAAGTCTTGGCCGAATGCCTTTCCGAGCGTACTCAGCGCCTTTCGAGCAAGACTGAGGGACTGCTCAACCTCATGCTGGTGATGAGCCACATGCTCGACCACCACCATCTCCGGGAGGGCAAGCGTGTGCCCACCAAGCACGGCGATCTTGCGGAGCATGCCGAGAACTGTGCCGTGGGGGAAAGCAGCATGACGCAGTTGGTTGGTGTCCAGGACAATCACGAGGTCTCCCCAGGAGTTGCAGCACTGGTGCGCACGGCGACTGGCTGAAGGATGGCATGCCGAGGTCAACTGCGTTGGTCTGTCGCACGACTTCGGCGTCGAGCTGAGCAAGCTTCTCTACCGCGGCACCATCGTGGCGACCCCGGAGCGATGCTGCTCAGTGCGGCGGAGTTGTTCGGCGGCGAGTCGCTTGGTCTTGCGCCGGACCCGTTCGCCGAAGGCCTCCGGGGCGGTGGCGCCGGCGTGCGCGGCGGCCTCCGTCCAGGTGGTGCCCTCGCCTTCGGAGTAGGCGAAGACGACCGCGCGTTCGGCCGGGTCAAGCCCGCGCAGCACGCGTGTGAGCCGCTCGTCCTCGAACACCCCGCCCGTGGTGTGCGCGAGCAGGTCGACGTCCGGGGCGACCAGGTCGTACAGCGACAGCCCGCCGAGGTCGGCGTCCAGGGAGAGCACCCGCCCGTGCCGGGTCCGGCGTCGCCACAGTGGCACCAGCTGCCGGTGCACCGTGCGGGCCTCGGACCGCAACGTGCTCACGGCCGTATGGGTGAGGTGCCCGCCCTCCCACAGGGGATCGGTCCAACTGCCCATCAACGCCGTTTCCATGGCTTCGTCCCACCTCTTGCTGCGCGGCAACACCAGCGTGTTGGAGACGCCGACGGCTGCCCCGGGCATTCCGGTGCGGAAGAGGAAGAGACGGAACAGGCTGTCGCCGGCCGGTGTGCTCTGGGGCAGGTTGCTGAACTGCTGGTCGGCCTGGAACAGGCGAAGGTCGTCGCCGATCGAGACCACCACGGCGTCCCCGGTCCCCGCCCTGCCCGGGGGACGGTCGACCCAAGCAAAGTCGTGAGGGACCCGGTAGGGGCGGTAGCGGGGGACGTTCATCAACGTGCCCTCCTTAGCGACTGCGGGCCTTTCACTTTCTCGGCCCCAGGCGGAGGCCCGACCGGCAAAGAATTCCGGAGAGTTTTGGTGTGATCGCGCACACGGGGGCTGGTAGCGGCGAGGCAGTGGGATCAGACCGGCGCAGTTCGGCACTGTTCGGTGCGGCGGCGCTGTTCGGCGGCGAGCCGCTTGGCCTTGCGGCGCACCCGTTCGCCGAAGGCGTCCGGATTGGCGCTGCCGACGGCGGCCGCGGCCTCGGTCCAGGTGGCGCCCGCGCCCTCGGCGTACGCGAAGACCACCGCCCGCTCGGCCGGATCGAGGCCGCGCAGCACAGTGTTCAGCCGCTCGTCCTCGACCACTCCACCTGCGGTATGGGTGAGCCGGTCGAGGTCGGCGACGACCAGGTTGTACAGCGACAGCCCGTCGCCGATGGGGGCGTCCAGGGAGAGCACCCGCCCGTGCCGGGTGCGACGCCGCCACAGTGGGGTGAGCTGCCGATGCTGGGCGCGGGTGTCGGCCCTCGCGGCGCCGAGGGCGGAGGAGGGCACGTACCCGGTGCTGAACAGGTCGTGGCTCAAAGTGAGCAAGGGCATCGTGACCGCTTCCCGCCAGCGTTCGTCGCGCGGCAGCGCAAGGACCTTCAAGGCCTCGTCGTGGCTCCAGGCGACCCCAATCCCCGCGCTGAGCCCCACCGCCACGCTTACCAGAATGATCAGATCGGTGGTGTGCGGTTGCTGGGGTGCGACGGTCATGGCGGACGCCTGCTTCGGGTCTCGCGGGACCAGGCGGACGCCGTCGTGCACGGTCCAGATCGTGTCGGACCTTCGTTCCGGCGGCACCAACGGGTGACGCCGCCCATCCGTCTCTCTCCCGGGTTCACTCACTAGCGGCGGGCTACCCCCCCAATACCAGGTACAGGACGCGGGGGAGGGTTCGGGCTGCGGAGTGTGGTCGTTCACGGCAAGGTGCTCCTTCGGCGTCCTGCGGGTCCGCCTATCGGTCCCGGCGCGTGGCCCCAGCGGCAATGAATCATGGACGCTTTGATGTGATGCCCGTCACTCGGCCGAGGCGGTGTCCTGGAGGTGGAGGAGGGCGGCGAACTCGCGGTCGTGGGCGGCGAGGTCGCGGGCCTGCGCCGCGGCGGCGCTGTGGGTGTCGGCGTGGTCGCGCTCTGCGAGGTGGCACAGGGCCGCGGCGCGGGCGGCGGCCTCGGCGCCGTCGCGGGTGAGGCGGTGCAGGTCGCCCTGGCGGCGGTCCTCGGTGGCGGCCAGCGCGGCGAGGCGGGCCCGCACGGTGACGGCGCGCTCGCGGCGGGCCCGTGCGGCGGCCTCGACGCCGGGGAAGCGGACCGCGTCCAGGACGCGGCTGAACGCGCCGTTCGGCTCGGTGCCCTCGAAGCGGGCGTAGGCGAGGTCAAGGCTGGTCGCGGCACCCAGGGCGTTCAGCGGTCCGTCTCCAGCGCCAGCCCCAGGACGTGGTTCGCACACGCAGGATAGCCGCCCACCTGCACGAGTGTTCGATCCCTGTGGTCGTCCGTGTGCGGCTGGCAGATTTGGCGCACCCGCCTGGTCGCGGCCGAGCCGGGGGCGCGTCCCGCTCGAGGACCCGTTCTGGTACTTCAAACAGCGGCTGGGCTCATGACGATGGCCTAGACCGAAGCCTAGGCCACCGTCATACCGGGGATCCGCAGGTCGGGCCCTACAACGAGGGGCGGGTTGGCCCACACCGCCCTCGCAGAGGAGGCCCGGTTCGGGCGCACGAGTCGTCACGGGCGCTTGGCGATGATGGCTTCCGTCCGTACGAGCTCGTCCAAGGTGCCCGTCGGGCTGAACTCGGTCAGGGCGCGGCGTACGTCGCGCTCGAAGGCGTCCTTCTGGTCGCCGAGCTGGGCGGGGCTGGAGTAGCTGTAGGAGAACTGCAGGCCGATGACCTCGTCCAGGGTGCGGGTGACGGTGCGGTCCCAGCGTGCGGTCTCGACATTGGAGAAGGGGCTGCGGGCCAGCACGTCCTGGTGGCGTTCCTTGGGGTGGGAGTACGTGCCGGACCCGGCGCGGCGCTCGGCGCCGAGGTAGTGGGTGCGGACGTCGGCGATGACCTGGAGCCAGGGGGCGGGGTCGACGTCGCCGGGGGCGCCGCCGGAGGCGAGGACGACGGCTCCGTCCGGCTCGATGAGCTGGTCGAGGTCGCGCAGGGTCTGGTCGCGGTCCATCCAGTGGAAGGCCGCGCCCATCACGGTCAGCAGGACCGGGTCCAGGCCCATGCCGGGCAGGGTGGTGGAGTCGCCCTCGACCCAGTCGATGTTGGTGAGGTCCTGCTCGGCGGCGAGTTTGCGGCCCTCGTCGAGCATGCCGGGCTCGGGGTCGATGGCGGTGACGTGGCCGACGAGCCGGGCCAGGGGGAGGGCGAGCACGCCGGTGCCGGTGCCCAGGTCCAGGATGCGCTGGGTGCCGTCGAGGGCGAACCGCGCGGCGAGCATGTCGTACATGGCGCGGTCGTAGCCGGGGCGGTAGCGCGCGTAGTAGGGCGCGGTGGAGATGAACAGCTCGTGGGGCGTGCGGGCGGCGGTCATCGGGGTGCTTCTCTCTTTCGGGTCGTGGGTCTGCGGCGGTGTCATCCTGGCGAACGAGCCGGGGGCGGGATGAGGTGTTCCCACCAGGTGCGCAGGGGCGCGGCGCCGGCGCCTTCGTGCGCGATGGAGCCGTCGGGGTGCCGGTCCGGTTGTCCCAGCAGTTGACGTTCGATGTCGTCGAGGTCCTCGCGTTGCAGGAGTTCGGGGGCGGGGTCGTCGATGGGGGCGAGCCAGCGGTAGCCGTACTGCATCATGACCGCGAGGCGGGGGCGGCCGGAGGTGTTCAGGCCACCGGCGTGCCAGAGGCGGTTCTCGAACAGCATGACGTCGTACGGTCCGACGTCGGGGGTGATGGCGTCGGGCGGGTCGATGGCTCCGGCGGGGACGGTGACCGGGCCGGTGCGGGTGTGGCTGGCGGGCACGACCATGGTGATGCCGGCGTCCGGGGTGGGGTCGCTGAGGAAGTAGGCGGCCTTGATCGCCATGCGGCGGACGGAGTGGATGCCGAGGTCGCGGGTGGCGGTGCTCATGTCGCGGTGCCAGCCGTGCCGTTCGGGCACGCGGATGGTCCGCGGGGTGCCGGGCGCGGTGGAGGGGAGGTGGATGAGGTTGCTCGACATCAGGTAGACGTTCGTGCTCAGCAGGGCCACGACGACGGGCAGCACGGTCGGGTTGGCGACCAGCGGCAGGAACGTGTCGTCCAGGATGCCGCGGAAGCCGTCCTTGCCGTCGGCGCTGCGGTCTCGCCCGGTCAGCCGGTCGCTGGCGATCATGCGCGTTGCCGCGGCGGCGGCCTGCTCGCGCCACTCGGGTGTGATGGCGTCGCGCAGGACGACGTATCCGTTGCGTTCGAAGGCGCTGAGAACGTCTGGATCCGGTGGGGATGCTTTGTCGGAGATCATGCGCTGCTCCTGGTGAGGAGGCGCGCGGCCCGGGCGCACAGTGTGGTGGCGGAGAGGCCGCACTGTTCGAGCAGGTCCTCGGCGGTGAGGGGGCGGCCGGGTTCCTGGTAGCCGACGACGTCGAAGCGGTGGGCTTCGCTGCGGGCGGCGAGGAGCGCGCGGACGGTGCCGGTGTACGTGGGGACGGCCATCAGGACGGGGGTGGTGTCCCCGAACAAGCGGGTGAATGCGCTCTCACTGAGAGCGTACGGCCGGCGGGGAGCCGGGCCGAGTACGGCGAGATCGTTGACGTGGACGTAGCGGATCCTGGTGTCGGGGTGCGACCGGCGCAGCGTGGCGACGGCGGCCGACATCTCGCGGGCCGGGACGTCGCCGGCCGAGGCGAGGACGATGTCCGGGATCCCGCGGTGGCTCAGGTGGGGCCAGACGGCGGCGCCGTCGGTGAGCTCCTCGCGGAAGAGGTCGGGCGGGAACGCGGTGCCGGGGTGTTTGTCGGTGATCAGGACGTTGACCCGGTCGCGGCTGGCGAGCATCACGGACAGGACGGCCGCGGCCCGCGTCGCGTCGGCCGGGGTGTAGACGTGGACGGAGCCGTCCTCGGTGTCCAGCAGGGACGAGGCCAGGCCGGGGTTTTGGTGCGTGTACGTGTTGCGCCAGGCCAGCGAGGTGATCAGGTAGTTGACCGAGGGCAGCCCGCTGTGCCCGGCGAGGTGGCGCAGGCGCCGGTGCTTGAGGTGCTGGGCGAACAGAGACGTGTTGACCGCGGCGAAGGCTTCGTACGTGGCGAGCAGGGCGTCGCGGCCGGTCTCGGTGTACCCCTGGAGCCAGCTGTGGCAGATCTCCTCGTTGAGGATCTCGACGGCCCAGGCCGACGGTGATCCGGCGTCCGAGAGCCGGAGGCGGTTGGAGGCGATCTCGTCCGGGCTGAACAGACGGAACGTTCCGTGGGCCGCGCGCTCGCGGATGGCCGCGGAGACGTTGAGCCGGGACCTCGACTTGCGGACCGCCGGCACGGCGGGGGGCGGTGCCGGCGGCGGCTCGGCCGGGAGGCCGGGCAGGGCCTGGCGGACCAGGTCGGTGGGGCGTCCCTGGGTGGTGAACAGTTCGGTCGGCCGGTAGGAGCCGAGCCACGCCGTCAGCGCCGCGAACTCGGCGTCGGTGTGGGCCGGGCTTTTCAGCGGGGTCTTGTGGACGGCCGGGGTTCCCGCGATCCGTCGTCCGGCCACTTGCTCGGGGCCGGTGTGTCCCTTGGGCATGGTCAGCACGATCACGGGCTGCGGCCCGGCTGCCCCCAGCGGCCACAGCTGGTCCAGGGCGTCGCCCAGCAGCCGGCGGAAGGCGGGCAGGTCGGTTCCGTCGTCGATCAGGGGCGTGTACCCGAGGCCGGTGAAGTACGCGCGGATCTCGTCTGTGCTCATGGCGGCGAGCAGGGAGGGGCCGCCCATCTTCAGGCCGTTGGCCAGCACGACGGGCAGCACCGCGCCGTGGTGGCCGCTGCCGACCAGGGCGCGGCGGGCGAGCCAGGCCGCGGCGGTCGCGCCGGTCTCCAGTTCGCCGTCGCCGATGAGCGGGACGACGAGGCGGTGCGGGGCGTCGAGGGCCATGCCCTGCGCGATGGCGAGCGCGGGCCCGAGCTGGCCGCCGGTGTGCCGTACGCCGGGGATGAGCGGGGTGATCTCTCCGCCGAACCGTTCGGTGTGCGGGAAGCCGGTGATCAGGGCCCGCAGGTCGGGCATCGACCAGCCGGGCTGTTTCCCGGCAAGGTGCAGGGTGCCGTTGAGGTAGGCGTGTGCGAGTGCGGACGGTCCGGCGTGCCCGGCGCCGTGCAGGACGAGCAGTTCGGAGCCGGTGGGCCGGGATGCGGTCAGGGGGCCGAGGTGGGCGAGGAGGTAGTTGACGGGTGGGCAGACTCCCCAGTGGCCGGTGGGCTGCTCCTTGAGGTCGCTCGTGCGGAGCGGGCGGGCGAGGCGGGGGTTGTCGAGGAGGTAGAGCTGGGCGGCCGAGAGGTAGTTCAGGGCGCGCCAGAAGGCGTCGATGGCCTGGTCGGGTACGGCGTCGGCGGCGTGGCGGGCTGCGAGGGGCCAGTCGGGAAGGCCCGGCAGCGGGCTGGCCGGCGGGGGTGGCCCCGGGGCGATGCCCGGGGCCAGGTCGGTGGTGGTCATGTACTCAGCTCCGGGTGCGGGTGGCGACCGCGTCGATGGTGGCGGTGATCCGGGCGGTGCGGATGTCGGTGGTGGCGGATTCGGTGATCAGGTGGAGCATCTGGGCCTGTTCGTGGCCGGGCAGCACCGCCCAGTCGAGGTCTGCCCGGTCCAGGGCGGCGGCCAGGTCGTCGGGGACGCCGCGGTCGGCGCGCTCCCGGATGGGCTGGAGGGTGAGGGCGATGCCCGGTGCTCCGGCCGGGAGGGCTGTGGGGGGCTCGTCGGGGATGGAGATGGCGGCCTGGCCGCGCATGGAGACGGCGACGGCGGTGCGGGCGCGGCCGTCGGGGTGGGTGACGCGCAGGCGCTTGCCGCGCAGGCCCGCGGGCCCGGTGCACGGCAGCAGGAGCATGCGGTGTCCGCCGGTGTCGAGCGGGCGGGCCAGGACGTGCAGTTGCTCGGTGCCGGCCGGGAGCGGGAGCAGCGTGCGCGGGTCTCGGGCCGGGGCCGTGGGGCCGGGCAGCGGGGGCTGGGTGACGGCGATGACGCCGCCTTCTCCGCCGCGGGCGCGGCGCGCGGACTTGGTCGCGAACAGGCACTTGTCGGTCGCGGCCAGCAGTGCGTCGGTGAACACGTGCTTCCAGCCGCTCTGTTCGCGGTTGGCGGGGAGGTGTTCGGTGGAGGCCACGGTGAGTGCGAAGGAGACGCGGACGGGCAGTTCGTCGGCGAGCCGGTCGCGCAGCTCGGCCACGGCGCGGTGGAAGGCGGAGGCGTTGTCCAGGGTGGCGGCGATGATGACTTCGTCCCCTCCGAAGGTGGCCGCGCATCCGTACTGCCAGGGCTGGGTGTGGAACCAGGAGCGGGTGGCGGCGCCGAGGCGGGCCATGACCTGGTTCCCGGCGAGGTGTCCGTAGCAGGTCGGGTCGGTGGCGTTCGCCTGCTCGACGTGCTCCTTGAGCCCGTCGACGTCGCCGATCGCGAGGCCCACCAGTTCGCCCTCGGCGAGGGCGGCGGCGAGCGCGCGGGGGATGTGGCTGTGGAAGTCGGGGAAGGTGATCAGGCCGGTGAGCGGGTCTTCGCGGCTGCCGGCGCACCAGGTGCGCAGCGGCATTTGGGCGGGGTCGAAGAGGGGAACCGAGGCGGTCAGCGGGTCGGGCAGGGCCGCTTTCGGTAAGGGTTTTCCTGGTGAGTCCATCAGTACGCCTCCGAGGTCCTGGTCGCGGCCGGTGTGGGCCCGGCGGACAGCAGCACGGGCAGGGTGGTGAGGGTGTGGAGGCAGACGGTGCCGGGAGGCGTGGCGATGTCGGCGCCGGAGCGGTTCAGCCAGGCGGTGTGGAAGCCCGCTGCGGCGGCGCCGTCGACGTCCGCGCGCAGCGAGTTCCCGACGTGGAGCAGCTCCTGCGGGCGGAGACCGGAGGTGTCCTCGACGGCGGCGAACGCGGCGCGTTCCGGCTTCACCGTGCCGGTTTCGGCGGAGTAGAGCACCTGCGTCAGGTCCTGGAAGGCTGCGGGCGTCTGCTCGGGGATGGAGGAGCCGAGGCTGTTGGTCATGGCGAACAGGACCAGGCCTTGCGCGCGGAGCGCGGCCAGGGCGGGGCGGACGTCGTCGTAGACGTCGGGTTCACCCGCCCGGTGGCGGGCCCGCTCCAGGACGTAGGTGAGCTGGCCGACGAGGTCGGGGCGGTGGAAGGCGGCGGCCAGTTCGCCGGCGAGGTCGGCGGGGCTGATCTTGTGGCGTTTGGCCTTCTGTTCCATCAGCGCGCGGGCCTCGGACAGGGAGATGCCCAGGAGTTCGGCGACCAGTCCGGTGGTCGGCTGGGTCTCCGGCCGTACCAGGGTGCCGCCCAGGTCGAAGGAGATGCCGCGTACACCGGCCCAGGCCGGCCGGGGGGTTCGGGGCTGGCCGGTCATGGGCCGGTCACCTCCATCGCCGAGGTCCCGGGGGGCAGGTCGAGGCGCTCGGCGAGTCCGGGCCCGGTACGGACCGGCAGCGCTCCGTTGTCGACCTGGAGCGGAGCAGCGAAGATCTCCTGGCGCAGCGGTTCCACCGTGAGGTGCCACTCGACGGCCGGGATCATGTCCCGGCAGCAGGTCCCGGCCAGGGCCAGCGCGGCGGGCAGCCGGTCGCCGTGGGGGAAGGTCGCCATTCCCAGTCCGGAGGCGAGTTCGGTGGTGTGCAGCGCGCGGGCCAGCCCGCCGGACCAGCCCGGATCGACCTGCCAGACGTCCACTCCGTCGCCGGTCAGCAGCCGGAGCTGCTCGGTGGTGTCGACCGCCTGTTCCCCCGCCGCGAGCGCGACGCCTGCTGCGGCGGACCGCAGCCGGTGCCAGGCCCAGGTGCCGGGCGGCACCAGGTCCTCCACGAAGGCGACGTCCAGGTCGGCGAACACGGGCAGCAGCCCGATCGCCTGGTCCACGCGGCAGCGGCTCAGGCCGTCGACCATGAACCGGCCCTCGCCCGCCGCCTCCCGCAACGGGCCGAGCGTCTTCGCGACCGCCTTCGGCCCGGCCAGGATGAGCTGTTTGGGCAGCGGCCACTTCTGGCCCCAGAAGCCCGCTGCGGCGATCCAGGCCGCGGCGTCCGGGGCCGCCGGGTGGCACGGGTCGAGGCCGAGAGCGGTGGCGTAGGCGGGCACGGTGGTGCGGACGGTGCCGCCCAGCAGAGCGGTCACGCTCACCCCCGCGGCGCGGGACGCCAGGTCCCAGCAGGCCAGTTCGATTGCCGAGGCGGCCTGCTGGGCGTGCGGCCCGCTGCGGTGCCGGCCGGTCGTCTTGCGGTAGGCGAGACGGCGCGGGGCGGCGGCGTCGTGCCCGATCAGTCCGCGGGCCAGGTCGTCCGCGATGATCCGGGCGACCGGCTCGGAGACCGGGGCCTGCCAGCCGGAGACACCGTCGCCGACGAGTTCGACGGCGAACCGGGTGCGGTGCTCGGCCCAGGCCGGGCCTGCCGGCGGCGCGCCCGCCGCCGCGGCGACCGGCTGGGGCAGATCAGGCGGGAACCCCTCCGGCTGCGGGGCGAGCTGCCAGGCGCGGACCGCGCGGATCACGGTGGCCGCCGTCCCTGCGGCCGGTAAGGGGGCGGCTCGCAGCGAGAGCGCTGTCATCAGATCTTCGCCCCCGTCAGTTCCTCGCCGGCGAAGGTGAAGCACCAGGGGGAGCGGTAGTTCTGCCACCACTGCGGGCGCAGCCCGGTCGGGGCGAAGAGTTCCTCCACGTGGCGGCGCATCGTGAGGTGCCACTCGATCGTGTCCGAGCCCGGGGTGCGGTAGATGTCCATGAAGGGGTTGTGGGCCTGGTACGTCTGGAAGCGGGGGAAGGCCGTCGTCACGTCGACGAAGGTGCGCAGCCGTGCGACGGCGTCCTCGATCGGGTCCAGACCGACGATGTACGTGAAGTCCGTGGTGATGCCCCGGTCCTTCGCCCGCCCGAGGGCGGCAACCATCTCCTCGGGCGTGAGCTTGGCCTTGGACTCCTTGAGGATCTGGTGGCGTTCGGTGAAACACTCGACGGTCATCGTCAGGTGGAACGGACCCAGGCCGGCGGCGGCGTCCATGCCGTCCTTGGTGGTCACCACCGAGGACAGGAAGTGCAGGGTGCCGTCGCAGCCGTTCGCGCCCATCGCCGCGCGGACCTCGGCCAGGTGCTCCAGGGCGAGGTGCTCGTGGAGGAAGCAGCCGGTGCAGACCGTCACCGTCTCCACGCCCGACAGGTCGGCCAGCCCGGAGTTCGAGGCGAGGGCTCCGAGGTAGCCCGCCATGTCCAGGGCCTTGATCTGCGGGTCGGAGGCGCCCTCGAGGGTGTTGGGGCAGAACACGCAGCCGGTGCACTGGGAGCGTGCGTTGGAGTTGAGGGTCAGCATCCGGGTGCCGTTGCGCCAGTAGCCCAGCACCGCGTCGTCGTCCTCGATGCCGTCGACCTCGCCGACCTTCTCCCCGTTCAGCCGCAGCTCGTGCTCGTCAAGCTCGAACGGCGAGTCGGTGCGGCCGAGCGAGAGGATCAGGTACAGCGGGGCGTCGGGGCGGGAGTCCAGGCGCAGCCGGAACCGCATCCTGGGTTTGGTCAGCGAGGAGCGGGCGCCGGACGCGTTCAACGCGATCAGCAGCACGTCCTCAGTGTTGATGTTCCACTTGCGGGCCACCTGGCCGAGGTGGCGGACCGACGTGAGCACAGGTATGTCCCCTTCGTGTGGAGGGAGTCGCCGCGCAGCCCGGTGTCGTGCTGCCGGCTCGGTGATCAGGCGGAGGACAGCGGCAGGCAAATGCTGATGTGCTTGCCGCCGGTGGCGGCGTCCGGGACGACCGCGGCATTGCCGCCCGCCTCGCGGACGAGAGCGTTGACCAGATGCAGGCCACGGCCGCCGAAGTCGTGCGAGGCCAACAGGGGTCTCGGTTTGAACGGGTGCGCGTCCGCGACGGCCAGCACCAGGTCGCCCGCCTGTTCGACGGCGAGGGTGACGGTGGCCGTGGGCGACGCGACGGAGGCGTGCCGCACGACGTTCGTGACGAGTTCCGTGATGATCAGGCAGGACGTGTCCACCAGATCATCGGGCAGGCGCCAGTCGGTGAGTACCTTGGCGGTCTCGTGGCGGGCCAGGGGAACATGCCCCGGCGTGGAGATCACCGGGAACTCGTGACGCACCGGAAGCCTCATCGCGCGCCTCACCCTCTCTGGGCGGGACCCACCCGGCCCGTCACTGAAGGTAAGTCTGTTGGTACACAGGGGTGTTCACGACGGTGAACCCCGTCGTCCGGGGCTCGTGCTCGGTCATCCGTCCTGGTCAGCAGCGGTCCGGGGCTTGTGGGACGGGAGCGTGTGGCCGGGTGTCGTACTCGTGACTCAGTTCGGCAGGCCGATCCGGTGGGCCAGGCCCCGCAGGTCCCGAGCGACGTATGCCGGCAGCGGCCGGTCGGTGAGGTACTCGACCGTGGTGCGCACCGGGGCGCTGGCGCGGATGCGCTGGGGGGCGATCTGCTCGGCAGTCAGCAGGGAGGAGACCGCGTCGGCTTCCCGGCCGCGCAGGTGGGCCAGAGAACGGGCCAGGTCGGCGTGGTAGGCGGCCTGCCGGCCGGGGGCGTCCTCCAGTACCTCGGGGTGTACGGCGCGCCCGGCGGTGACGGCCTCGCCGTGCAGGCCGAGGTCAGTGTTCAGGCTCACCCTGTGGATGCCGACGTTGGCGGGACCGAAGTTGAGGTGCCAGGCGCGCGTCTCGCCTGTGCGCTCGGCGAGGTCGGCGGCTTCGGCGAGGTGGCCTCGGATCTCTTCCTTCCGGGCGTTGCCGGCCCGGTGCCGGTCCTGGGTGAGGGAGGTGGCGGAGATCAGGTGGAGTTCGCCGAGCAGGGCGTGCGCGTCCGGGCTGTGCAGATGCCCTTGCAGGGCGTTGGCGGCGGCGGTGGCCTGGGCGAGGGCCTGCGTGGGACTGCCGGCCGACATCAGGACGTGCGTGTGGAAGAAGCCGGACAGGGCGGAGTAGACCGGGTCCTCGAGTTCCGTGATCGCCTCGGCAGCGCGGGTGACGGCGATGAACGCCAGGTCGGTGTAGCCGAGATTCTTCAGCAGCAGGGTGCAGGCCGGGTGGTAGGCGTCCGCCAGCAGTCTCAGCAGTTCCAGCCGGGCCGCTCCGTCGGCGGCCTCAACGGCGGCGTGCAGGCTGGCCAGCAGGGAGGGCAGATCCGCGGCGAGCGTGCCGTATTCGGCGGCGTGGTACAGCCGGTTGGCCTGCGCGACGAGTTCGGCCAGCACGGTTGCCGGAACCTGCGGTGGGCGGCGGTCCGGCGGGGCCGCCATGGTGATCCCCATCAGCGCCAGCCGCAGGGCGGGAATGGCCTCGTGGGCGGCGCTCGCGTTCGGGTCGGACGGGGCGAAGGGCTGGCCGTTCAGCTCGGACGGGGCGATGTGCAGGGCCTCGGCGAGGGCCGTGATCAGGCTGGAGCGGTCTAAGTGGCGATGCCCGTTCTCCACCATCGACAGGTAGCTGACCGACACGTCGGCGCGTTCCGCGAGTTTCCGCAGACTCATCCCTCGTTGGCGGCGGGCCGACCGCAGGCGCTCGCCGATCTTCCGGGCCTGCTCTTCGTCCATTGCCCCCGCCCAACGCCGTGTCTCAGCCGTAGCCTAGGGCGGGCCTCCCGCCCACAAGGGGCATTCCCTGCAAGAGGGCCGGCGTCACCGCAGGCCGGTGCGCTCGGCCAGATTCCTCACCGCGGCGGCCTGGACGGGATCGGTCGTCCGTACGGCGAGCGCGGCGACCAGATCCCGGGCGAGCGGGTCCAGGCGCAGCCGGAACGGTGCCGTGGCGTCGGCCTCGTCGAGCCGGGCGGCGGCCTGCCCGGTACGGCCCCGGCGGGCCTCGGCCGCCGCGGTGACCACCAGCAGGCCGGACCGCTGCGCGCCGTCCAGCAGGGCGTGGTCCACCGCACCGGCAAGGGCGACCGCGTCTTCGGCGTCGCCGTCCTCGGCGGCGACAGCGGCGCGGGCGGCACCGAGCACGGCAGCATCGCGTGCGCTCGCGCCCTGCCGGGCGGCGTCGTCGAGGACGTCTTCGGCCTGTCGACGGCGCCCGGCCATGGAGTGGGCCAAGGCGGTCAGTGCCGGTAGTTGTGCCCCTTCCCCGGCGTCTTCAGCCCGTTCGGCCCGGGCCAGTGCGTACTCCGGGGAGCCGAGGTCGATCAGCAGTCGTACTTCCTCGAACAGCACGGGCAGTGATTCCCGGGAGCCGGGACCGGGCCGGTGGAGCAGCATCCAGGCCAGGTCCCTGTACCCCAGGCGCCGTAGCAGCCCGGCGCCCAGGACGTGTGCCTGTACCCGTAGCCGTTCAGCCTCTTCGTGCCCGCTGGCGGCGGCCTGGTCCGCCGTCTCGATCAGGCCGGGAAGCGCGAGTGCGAGACGGTGCTCGTCGCCGTCGGCATCCGCCTGGACGGCGGCCCGGGTTCGCACGGCGAGTTCCTCGAGCATCGGCCCGGATGACGCTGCGGGGGGCCGGCGGACGAGGCGGCGTCGCAGATGGAAGGCGACCGCACGGACTGCCGCGTGCTCGTCTCCTCGTGGCGGGTAGGGCTGGCCGGTCAGGTCTGCGATGTCCAGCCGCAAGACGGCGGCAAGCGCCGCCAACTGGCCGCGGCGATCGATCCAGTCGCTGCCGGATTCCAGCCCGGCGACGTAGGCGAGGTCCAGGCCGGCCTGGGAGGCGAGGTCGTCCCGGGCCAGCCCCCGATAGCGACGCCACGTGGTCAGGCGGGCCCCGACGGGGCCGACGCCACTGCTGTCGCCCACCTCGCGCATCACCAGTTCGCTCGCATACTCACTCGCCCGGAGCTGTGTTCTTCCAGGACAAGGCCGCCCATTCCGGCCCGACACCGAAGGCGGGCGCGTATGCCCTTGCCGCGTCACATTAGTCACGCCGCCCAGCGTCATCTCGAACTGGTGCCCTCTGACGAGGCGTGCACGCTGCCGCTGTGTCCCCTCATCTCCTATAAGTCCAAGGTGTCACCCGCCGACCCGCAACCGGTGACCCGGTACGGCTGCTCTGGACAGGTCTGGACAGGCAGGGCGCCCGCTGCCTGGTGAAGGACGCCGCCCGTGCCGAGCTGGTCAGGGTGAGCGGGTTCGTGGGTCGGATCGACGCCCCGCAGGTCCTCGCCGACCGGCTCGCCCCGTAAGGGCCTGCGCCAGCAGCAGGAGTGCGGCGACCGGCTGTGCGACGACCGCATGCCACTCGCCTCCGGCCGGGACTGCCCCCGGTGCGAAGACCGGCAGGCCAGCAGCCGTGCCCAGCGGCACGCGGTCGCGGCCGCCGTCGACGACGCGATGCCCTACGCCTCCGAGACGGATCGCCATAGGGCGATCGACCGGCAGCTGCACGAGACCGTGACCGCCCTGGCATGGGCCCGCGAACACGAGTGGGAGCAGGTCCGGGCCCAGCAGCCGGTGGCCGCCAAGGCCCGCGCCGAAGCCGCAGCCACGCGTCCCGCCGTCGATGAGCCGGCCACGCCGGCGGCCCCGATCGTGCTGCCCTCACCGCAGACGACGGCCGACGACGTCGACCGGGACCTGGTCCTCGAGGACCTGACCCGCGAGCAGGTCCTGGACTGGCGCACCCGCGCCGCCCGCGACCACCAGGTCGTGTTCGACCACATCGCCTGGTACGGCGAGACGTCGGCGCAGAGGCTGTTCACCAGGGCCTTCGTCGCGGACGTGCAGCGCCTGTCCCGCCTTGGGCACCTGGACCTCGGCTACAGCACCTGGGAGCGGTCCTGAGCGGCAGCGAGGTGTCGGGCGTGGACCACTGGCCCGGGTGGCGCTGCGGGCCGCTCCGCAGGTTTGGCGTCGCTGGTGGTGGAGCCGGGGGGCAGCCGGAAGACAGCGACCAGGCCGAGCACCAGCGACGCCGCTGTTGTCGGCCGCCTTGATGCGGACCCGGGCAGCCAGACCGGGCAGGCCGCCCCGTTCGGCGAGCGCGACCAGCGGAAGCAGTCCCGCATCCGCGATCAGATTCGGCTCGTTGAAGATTGCGGAGACATAGAAGGCGGCATGGGAAGATTGCATCTCGGAAGAGCCTTGTCATCGTGCGTGCTGGAAGCCTCAAGAACTCCCATCACCACAGGTCACAAGGCTTTTCCTCGTTCCCGCAGAAGTTTTCCACAGACGTCAGCCGGTGGATCCGGGATGAATGCGAACTCACCCCGCCGAGAGGTCAAGCCAACTCGTATCCCCTGCCACTAGGTTAGGGTCCTTGCTCGGAGACAGTCAGCCGATCCGCTCGTCTCCCGTCGCGAAGAACTGAGAGACATATTCTGCTGGCTGCAGCGTGCTCTCTCTCATGAGGGAGAAGACCTCGGCACCTTCCCCGGGGATTCCATCGAACCTGTAAGCCTGGGCGATGCGGACGTACTCAACGTCGTCGAGGCCCTCGCAGTATTCGGCAGCCTCGGCTTCGGAACGCTCGATCGCTTCATCGAACGATTGGGCGGTCCACAAGGTGATGCGCTCCTCATAGACTTCCAGCGGGCCGTGACGGAAGATGCACCGGACGCCGTACCAGGACGGATCGTTGGCTTCCGTGCCTACTGACATGGCGGGAATCCTTTCTCGCTGTTGATGTGTGGGGTCTTGTTGGTGGGGGCGATCCGGGTTGGATCGCCCCCACCAACAAGCATCAGGAGAGTGCCCAGAGCACTGCGGCCACTATGTCCACCTCCCAGAAAATGACCAGGGTAACGACAAGGGCGATGATGAAGACCCACAGTCCTATTGCCTTCAGCACTACCCGCAGGCTGTCCGAATTCGAGCGGTTCTTCTGACCGTTACGGCTATTCGCGTACTTCTCGGCCTGCACGAGCTTCTTCTTCGCCGAGTTGTACGCCTTGCGGTCGAACGGCCGCCCGTTGGCCTTGTCGTCGAGCGCCTGCTTCTCCTTGTGGCTCAGGGTTGCGGGCTTCTTCGACGCCCGTCCGTCCAGGTCCAGCTGATTGACCGGATCGGCCGGATAGACGTAGGCGTCGTCGTTGCCGCCCAGTACTGGATCGAGCGACAGGAAACGTCCGACGGCCGGGTCGTACAACCGTACGCCCATCAGGACGGCCCCGGTCACGGAGTCCGCGGAACGCTGGGCGGTGCCGAGCCAGCCGTAGCGGGCGACGGCGGTATCGCCCTCTGTGTTGCCGTACTCGTCGTAGGACTGGGCAACAGCGGACTGTGAGGTGTCCAGCGGGAGTCGCACCGTCACGTCGCCGTGGACGTCGCTCAGCTGGAGCACGGTAGAGCCGGAAGCGCCGGTGATCGCATCCATCTGGCCGTCGATGCCCCGCACATCCCGCGTGATCGTGCCGCTGGAGTCCTCGGCGGTCCAAGCCGGGCTGTCACCGTCGGCACCATAGTGGTTTGTCCTGGCCGCGGTCTGGGCCCAGGAGCCACTGCTGTTGGACTCGGTGGTCCAGGAGGCAAGTCGGCCGGCTGCGTCCAGGTTCCAGGTCTGTCGGCTGGTGCCGGAGGTCTGCTGGTGGACGAGGTCGTTGGTGTAGTAGCCGATGGTGGCGCCGGATGCCTGGGTGGTGGTGCGGCCGAAGGCGTCGTAGACCGTGCCGGAGGTGGTCAGCCGGTCAGCGCTGTCGTAGGAGTACGACGTGGTGGTGGCACCAGTGGAGGTGCAGGCCGCACCGACATCACCAGTCGAGGTCGCCAGCGCGCTGCGGTTGCTGTTGTCGTCGAAGGCGTAGTCGCGGCGGGTGCAGGCTCCGCTCGGGTCGGTGTCGTCGGCCCGGGTGAGGCGACCGGCGGCGTCGTAGGTGTAGGCGCGGGAGCGGGTCTGGCCGTTGCTGTCGGTGTCCGTGACGGCCTGATCCTGCACCGAGTGGTCCACCGTGTCGGAGGCTACGACCGTGCCGTCGCTGTCGTGGGTGTAGACCCGCGAGGTCTCGGCGCCGGTCTCGTCCTGGGCGACGGTCAGGGTGTAGCCGCCGGGCAGGGCTTCGGTGGCAAGGTTGCCGTTCGCGTCGTAGGTGGCGGCGAAGGTGCCAGCGACGGAGTCGGTGCGGGAGGTCTCCAGGCCTCGGGGGTCCTTGGTGGTGTCGTAGGTGTAGGTGGTGGTGGACGGGGCGGAGTCGGTGGTCTTCACCATGCGGCCGAGCGCGTCGTACTGCGTGCTGGCGGTGTTGCCGGCGCCGTCGTTGTAGGTGATCTCCCGTCCGAGCTGGTCGTAGGTGTGGGTGATGGTCTGCCCGTTGGAGGTGACCGTGGCCACGTCACCGCTGTCGGCGTCGTACGTGGTGGTGGTGTCGGGTACCGCGGTACCAACGCCGCCGCTGACAGCGGTGGTCTTGATGCGGCCCGCGCTGTCGTAGGTGTTGGTGGTGGTGCGGGTGACGGAGTTGGCAGTCTCGGTGGTCTTGGCGGTGTTTCCCCAGCGGTCGTACTCGATGGTCTTGGTGGGCAGCTGGGTGGGGTTGGAACCGCCGCCGGTGATAGCGCCGGCCGGGCCGGTGGAGCAGACCAGGTCGGCCCATTCCGGCTTGCCGTTGCAGGTACCGGTGCCCGCGGCCGAGTAGTACGTGGTCACCGTGGCGCCCGCGTCCGAGCCGGACGACTTCGGCAGGGTGGTCTTGGTGACCCGGCCCTGCGAGTCGTACGACGTGGTGGTCTTCAGCGCCAGACCGGACGGGTCGGTGATGCTGGCCGTGGCCAAGCCCTTGACCCAGTCGTACTGCGTGCTCGTGGTACGCACGTCCGCGTCGGAGGGGTAGCCGTCGGCCCATGCCCCGACCTTGGAAGTCGTGACCTGGTTGGCGATTGTGGCCGTGCCGTCGGTCGGCCGGTTCTCGTCATAGCTGTTGACGGTGTGCTGACGGACCGGCCAGGAGGTCCCGGCGGGTACGTCGGTTCCGCCGGATCCGGCGGCGAGGGCCGAGGTGAGGGTGGCCAGGTGCAGCGGGCCCTTCTCGTCCAGTATCTGCAGACCGTCGCTGGAGTACGTGGAGACGGTCGACAACTGCGTGGCGCGGTCTGCGGTCGCGTCGCCGGCGATGTGCAGCAGGGTCAGTTCGTCGTAGGGGTCGCCACTGGCGGCCGCAGTCAGCGCCAGCTCGCGGTTGCCGGCGGACAGTTCGCGGACGGTATTGCCGAAACGGTCGTACTCGGTGGTGGTGATGTGCCCACCGGGGCTCGCGGTGTTGACCTCACGCCCGGAGGCGTCGCTGTAGGTGACGGTTGCGCGCTTGTAGTCGGAGGCCGCCAGGTCGCTGCCCGTGTTCGAGGCCGGCACGGAGTCGTCGGGGGAGACGGCGGCAGGGAAAACGGCGGTCGCGTCCGTTGGCACGTCCGTCTGTCCCCAGGCTCCAACATCCGAGGTGCCCATCGCGCTGGGTGCCTTCGAACCGGTCAGCGGAACGTCGTAGACCACGCTGGTGGTCGCGGTCGTACCGTCGGTAGTGCTCTTCGTGCCCGCCGTCAGGTTCGGCCGGGACGCCGACAGCAACATGCCGTCACCTGCGGTGGCCGCGTTACCCGCCGTGCCGTAGGCGAACGTCCACGGCAGCTCACCCGGAGGAGTCAGGGTGACGACGCGGCCCGCGCTGTCGTAGGTGTAGGCAGTCTTCAGCACGGGGCTGATCCGCGGGTCCCACTGCTCGCGCAGGCGACCGGAGCTGTCGTAGGCGTACTGCGACACGACGGTCGCGGTCGCCGCCGAGGCGCCCGGGTCGGTCACCCACTCCTTGATCTGCCTGACCTGCCCGCTGTAGTCGCCCAGCGTGCTGGAGGTGGCGGTGGTGGAGGTCGCGTAGACGAACTCCAGCATCCGGCAGCCCGCCGTGGACGGCGTGGTCGTGCAGGTCGAGGCCGATACAGCGGACGTGGGGGCGATGACGTACTTCGGGCGGGCCAGTGTGCTGCTGCCCGAAGTGACCTTCTCTGAGACCACCGTGGTCGTGGAGTTGTCGGTCGGCAGACTGGTGGTGGACACCTGCCAGGTGGTGGCCGCCGAGTCCACCTTCGTGAACGTGGTCGTCGTGCCCTCGTCGTCCTTCAGCGTGAACGCACCGGTCAGCGATCCGGTGAGGGTCAGGTCCTCCGCGCCCGGCTCGGGCTTCCAGCCGCCCGCCGAGGTAGCGGTGAACCCGGTCTCGTCACCGGCGACATCCACCACGGCAACCGAGGTGGCCGAGGTCTGGCGGACGTCCACCCAGTTCGAGTCGGTGATCTCCGCCGTGGTGCCGGAGATCCACTGCGGGCCGAAGATCGCCACCTGGCCCTCCGCGTCCGCTCCCGCTGTGGGGCGGCGCGAGGATGCGGTCCGCGACACCGACAGACCGAAGCCCGAAGCGTCCGTGCCGGACACAGTGAAGTCGCCGGTCAGCGTGTTCACCGAGCCGGGGCCGACGTTCGAGCTCGGAGCGGTGCCCGCGTTGCGGTCCAAGATGATGGTGTGCGGCTGGGAGTAGGCGGTGGTGGTGCCGTCGGTGAAGGCGGCCCGGATGTCGATCGGACCGTCCTGCGAGAGGGAGTCGGTGGCACTCCAAGTCAGAGCCGCGGGCGCACCGCTGGTGACGGCGACCGGCCAGCCCGAGATCGCCGAGCCGTCCGAGGACTTGGTGACGTCCACGTACGGGATGCTGGTCCAGGAGTCGGTCTCGCCGCGCCGATACTGGTAGGTGACACCCGTGTAGGTCGACTTGCCTGTCGAGGTGAGGCTGACCCGGCGGGCTGCGCTGTCGCCGTTGCCCGGGGTGAGTAGACCGGCACCGCCGCCGACGCCGAAGTCGTACTCCGTAGCTGCCGAAGAAACGTTTCCTCCGGAGTCGACGGTCTTGGCGTACAGCTTGTGCCAGTCCTCGCCCGGCTTGATCGTGATCGTCAACGCGTCGCCGCCGTTGCCGTCCGTGGTGTCGTACACCCGGCCTGGCACCGTGGAGTCATCCAGGCCCCAGTAGTAGCCCTGGCCGTCGGAGGAGGACGTGTCCAGGGTGCAGGTCGCGCCGCTGTCCGCCTTCGCCGTCCAGGTCTGCTCGGTGTACGGGTCGCAGGAGATCGTCGGCGCGTTGGGCTTGGCGACGTTCGGCACGAAGTAGATGTACGACGACCAAGCCCCGTAGTCCGTGCCGTCATAGCCGCGCACCCGCATCCGCAGATGGGACGCGGCCAGCTGGCTCGCGGACGGGATGGTCAGCTTCGCGGTGGAGCCTGAGGCTACCGAGGACGAGGTGCCTGTGTAGGAGTACGAGGTCTCACCGCTGTACGACGGGTCGTTGGTGATCTCGAACTGGGCCTTGACCGTGGAGCCGTCAGCGTCCGTCACCTTCGCCGACAGGATCGGGGTATAGGTGGTCACGTACCGCTTGCCGTTGTAGGCGTTCACGCTGCTCGGGGAGATCGCCAGCGAGCTGATCGTGGCGTACGAGTTGTAGGTCACCACCAGCTTCGGGGCGTATCCAGAGGTGGTGTAGTTCGCCGAGCGGAAGCGCCGCCAGTTTGTGGAGTCGGTCTCGTCCGAGCTGCGCAGTTGGATGCCGTTGTTCGTGGCGCCGTTGGCCCAGTCCTGGACCATCCCGGTCAGTGTCCAGTTGGACCAGTTGGCTGGGCACGAGGAGCTGTAGCCCCAGTGGCCGCTGTTGGTGGCCATGTTGGTCGTCGTGGTCGAGGGCTGCGCGCCCCAGGTGAGGGTTGTGGTGTTCAGAGTTGAGGTGACGCGCTTGGCCTGGGTCACCGCGGTGCTGGAGCAACTGGAGGAGTAGTACGAGTACAGCGACATCGTCGCCGACGTGATGTGCTTGCCCGTGAACTTCGACACGTCGAACTTGAGGTACGAGCGCGCCGTGTCGGTGCCGGAGTCGTACGTGCCCGACTTCAACTCCTGCGAGGAGACCTGCGAGTCGGGGTAGTCGGGGTTCTGCACCCAGGTGTCCGTGGTCACCGCCAGCGTCGACGTGGGGTCGACGGTGACCGGGTAGGTCGCGGTGGCCAGGAAGTCACTGTCCGGGGTCAGGACCAAGGTCTGGGAGCCGTCATCGGCGGTCTCGATCTTCGTCGCAATCTGCTCCTGGTGTGCGGATTCGCCAGACGCCTCGTTCTTGCTCGAGTCCCACATCATCGGCGCTGGCGCCTCGGCCACCAGATCGCCGGCGCCATTCTTCAGCAGCAGGTGCCCGGAGTCTGCCTGAGAGAGCTTCAATCCTTTCAGATTCAGCGGAATCCGGTACGAGACTGTGTCATTGTCCGGCTGCTGGGTGAGTTGAATGTTCTCCGAGAAGCCCTGTGCGAGCGCCGTCACCGACAGGGTCTGGCCGCTGCCCAGAGCGTACGAGGCGGTGCTGTCCTTCACGGTCGGGTTGGGAAGCTTATCCTCCCAGCCCAACCCGAAGGACTCCTTGCCCTTCGTGACCGATGCCAGATCCGTATCACCGCCGTCTGAGACCGCGATCCCCGCCGCCGCGGCGGCCGGGGTCAGATCGGCACCGGTGTCGGACAGCGAGGTGTCGATGTCCTCCCAGGCACCGTCCTGCTTCACCCGCACCGGACCGGCGTACGCCTCAGTTTCCAGCTCCCCACTGGGCAGTGCGTACGTCGTCGAGTCGGTCGTTCGGGCCGACAACACCTCGATCTTGCGGCCCTGGAGACGGGCTGTCAGTACTGCCGACGCCTCGTCCTGCGCCTGAGCAGAACCGGATGTCGTGGCGGGACCGGCCTGAGTTGGGGTGGCTGTGGTGATGTCCGCGGCGAACGCCATCCCGGTGCTCTGTGACACCAGTGCCACTTCCGCGGCCATGGCCAGTACAAGGCCAATAGCTATCCGCCGAAGCTGACGCAACCGCGGTCCGCGTCTGAATCGTGATCCCCACGGGGTCACTGGTCTATGCGGCATGGTCCCGCCCCTCCCAAGATCTGCTCTGCAATTCGTCAACCGAACGGGTCATTTATGCAGATCAGGTGGGGGGCGAGGTTGGGAATCCTGTCGGGTTGTCCAACAGACAGTCAAGAGGTGAAAGGTGCAACCAACCTGCCACACGAGGGAATCGCCTGAGATGTAATGAATTTGGCGATCTTCACCGCGTCGCCTTATCGATCAAGGGTTACGGCAAGGTTTCTTCATCATCCATTTTCGATCTTGAAGATTTTGCGAAGAGGAAGCATGCGTCGGCCGTGCGAGTGGCGATCGATGCCCAAATTTATGCAGTATGAAACACATAGTCCCTTATGGTGCGAATTTCCCTCTCTGTTGCAGTGTCGAAGTGGTCGGAGAATGCCCGTCGCTTTCGTGGGTGGGCATCTGAGGGGGTCGGGATGTCCCGCCCAGTTATGGACGCAGCTGCAGTTGCGCTGCTCGGCGCGCGCAGTTGATCGGCTTGCAGGGTGCTCTCTGCCCTCCTGGGCGAGACCTCTCATAGCTACCATTCAGTAGCCGACAACCGTCCAGGTCGGCGCCAGCCTGGACGGATGGAGGTCGTAGCCACACCTGGACACCATCAAGGCGTGCGGCACGCTGGGCATCTCCACCGCGTGCGAGCGGCCCTCCGCGACCGGCCCCAACGACTTCGGGTGGCCCGGGCATCACTGCCGCTGCGTGCTGCGGTGCGGGTGCTCGCCGGACAGGGGCTGGTGGAGGAGGCGGACCGGGAGACGCGTGCCGAGCTGTCGGCCTGGGAGCGCCGGGCGGCACGCTGGGCGGTACGCCTGTCCGCGGGCCGGCCACGATCTGCTCGCCTACGCCCGGGCCCGGCCGGCTCCGGCGTCGTCCGGGCCGGGGCCGCGGGAGCGGCTGGTGGAGTTGCTGCCGTCGCAGATGGCGGCGCTCAGGGTGTTCGTCGCTCTTGCCGGGCAGCTGCGGACACCTCCGGCGCCGGGACTCGCCGAGCAGGTCCGTGTGGCGGTGTTTAACCGGGGTGCGGGCCGGTGGCAGCTGTGTCTGACGCGGCCCCAGATGGAGTCGGTGGCCTACGGGTTCTGGCTGCACCGGCTGACCGGATCCGCCTCGGAGGCCAACCGGTTCAGCCGCGAATACGCCGTTGCGCACCATCCGGGCCTGTAACGCGATCGCCAAAGCGCATCCGGCGCCGCGCGACGGGCTGCGCTCCCATGTGTACCTTTCGGTCGGCGACTACCCAGCCCTGGAGTGAGGAAAGCGCGCGGGGCGCCCCAGGAGTTCCTGGGGCGCCCCGGCGTGTTCAGTGTCAGACCTTGCCCACTCTGCGCAACCGTCGCGTCGCGTCGACGACGAACGAGAGAGATCCCACTGCCAAGACTGCAGCAAGTGCGGTCTCGTGCTGGATCGCGAGGGTGATGGCGAGGGCTGTGAGGATGGCGGCAGCCGCGATCTCGGCTGTCAGGGCGATGCGATGCTTCATTGTCTCCGTCGGTTGCCTCAGCAACGGCGTGTCCAGATGGTCGGCGGGATGGGAAGCCAGATGCTACCCGCGTGCAAGGCGCCGGTGACGACGGTGGTGCACTTGCCCCGTGCCACGGCGTAGGCGGCCACCGTGGTGAAGTACCAGAGGTATCCGCGGATTGCGGTGATGGCGTGCTTCCAGCCGCCGGGAATCCACTTGATGTCCTTGGCCCAGCCGACGAAGGCTGCGGCGCTTCCGGTTCCGAAGGCGACCCAGCGCGTCTCCGCCTTGTTGAGGAGCAGTTTGACGAAGTACTGCGGGGACCACCAGGGCTTCCACCAGCGTACGTACAGCGTTCCGGTCAGGTCGGTGCACCCGACGGGGTCTGCGCCGCAGTACTCGTAGGTGTTGGCACCGCCTCCGACGACGGGGTCGACCTGCAGGAAGCGTCCGGTGCCAGGGTTGTAGAGGCGGACACCCATGAGGGTGAGGCCGGTGACGGTCTCGCTGGAGCGTTGTTTGCCGCCCAGCCAGTCGTAGCGGGTGTCGGGTTGGCCCGTCCGCGGGTTGCCGTATTCGTCGGTGTCCAGGACGGTGGGTGGCTGGGCGGTGTCGGCGGGCAGTTCCAGGGTGATGCTGCCCTGCAGGTTGGTGAGTTGGAGGACGGTGCCGCCGGTTTTGGTGGTGGTGGCGGCGAGGTTGCCGTCGAGTCCGCCGACGTGGCGGGTCAGGGCTCCGGTGGTGGTGTCTTCGACGATCCAGCGGGGGCTGTCGTTGTCGGAGTCGTAGTGGTTGGTCTTGGACGCGGTCTGGGTCCAGGTGCCGGTGCTGTTGGTCTCGGTGGTGAAGCCGCGGAGCCGCTGGTTGGAGTCCAGGGTCCAGGTCTGGCGCTGGGTGCCCGCGGTCTGCTGCTGGACCAGGTCGCTGGTGTAGTAGGCGATCGTTGAGCCGGGCAGGGCGGTGGTGCGGCCGAAGGCGTCGTAGACGTAGCCGGCGTTCACCAGCCGGTCGGCGCTGTCGTAGGTGTTGGTGGTGGTGGTGCCTCCGGTGGTGGTGCAGTCGGCGTTGACCTCTGCGGTCGCGCTGGATGCGGTCTTGCGGTTGGTGTTCTGGTCGAAGGTGTAGGACCGCGTGGTGCAGACCGCGTCGGTGGTGATGTCCTGAACCTGTGTCAGGCGGGCGGCCTTGTCGTAGGTGTAGGTCTGGGATGCGGTGACGCCGGGGGTTCCGGTGTGTGTGGCGGTCTGGCCTTGGACGGTTTGGGTGATGCTGTCGGAGACCAGTACGGTGCCGTCGCTGTCGCGGGTGTAGACGCGGCTTGTGGCGGCCCCAGCGGGGTCCTGCTCCTGCTTCATGGTGTATCCGCCGGGGAGGCCCTGGGTGGTGAGGTTGCCGTCGGCGTTGTAACGGGCGGTGATGGTGCCTGCGACCGAGTCGGTGACCGAGGTGGTGAGGCCTCGTGGATCGATGGCGGTGTCGTAGCTGTACGTGGTGGTCGACGGCACTGAGTCGGTCACGGTGGTGGGCCGGTTCAGGGCGTCGTACTGGCTGCTGGTGGTGCCGCCATCGGCGTCGGTGTAGGACATGAGGCGGCCGAGCTGGTCGTAGGTCTTGGTGATCGTGCCGCCGGCGGTGGAGGTCTGCTTCGCCACCTGGCCGGTGCCGGCGTCATAGAGCGTGGTCACTGCTGGGACGGCTGCTCCGAGGCCGCCGGTCTGTGTGATGGTGCCGGGCCGGCCGGCGGTGTCGTAGCTGGTGGTTGTGGTGCGGGTGACGCTGTTAGCGGTTTCGGTGACCTTCGTGACCTGCCCGTACAGCCCGTACTCGGCTGTCTTGGTCGGCAGTTGGGTGGGGTTGGAGCCGCCGCCGGTGATGGCCGCTGCAGGGCCGGTCTGGCAGACGGCGTCGGCCCACTCCGGCCTGCCGCCGCAGGTTCCGGTGCCATCAGCGGTGTAGTAGCTGGTGACCGTGGTCCCGGCATCGGTGCCGGTGGACGCCGGCTGAGTAGTCTTGGTGACCCGGCCCTGGCTGTCGTACGACGTGGTCCGGGTGATGGCCAGGCCGCCCGGGTCCTGGGTGGTGCTGGTGGGCAGTCCCTTGGCCCAGTCGTAGCCGGTCGCGACAACCAGCGGGTCGGCAAGGAGGTCGGGCCATGAGCGCGGCTGGGCGCCGGTGGTCTGTTTGGTGATCTGGTTTTTGACGGTTGCGGTGCCGTCGGTCGGACGGTCGGCGTCGAACTCCTTGACCGTATGTGCGCGCGCCATGAGCTGGCTGCCCGCGGCCGCCACCGTGGTGGTTCCGCTGACAAGCTTCGCCGCCAGGGTGATGGGCCGCAGGGGGCCGTAGGTGTCGGTCTCCCGGGTGCCGGTGGCGTCGTAGACCGATGTGGACGACAGCAGCTGGGCCCGCTCGGCCGAGGGCAGGGCGTTGATGCCCAGGTTGGTGAGGAGTGTCTGCTGCGCGGTTGTGGTCCCGAGGGCCAGTTCGCGGTTGCCGGCGGTCAGGGACCGCACGGTGTTGCCGTACTGGTCGTACTCGGTGACCGAGATCCTCTTTCCGGGGTTGGCTTCGTTGACCTGGCGCCCGGAGGCGTCCAGGTAGCTGATGCCCGCCCGGCTGTAGTCGCCGGCGGCCAGGGATGCGCCGTCGTTGGCCGCCGGAACCTGGTCGGCGGGGAAGATCGCGGTGCCGTCGGTCGGGTTGTCTGTCTGCCCCCATGATGCGGTCGCGGCTGTGCCGAGCTCGTTGGGCGCGTTGGTTCCGGTCAGCGGCACACCGTAGACCACGGAGGCGGTGGCGGTGCCGTTGGTCTGGCTCGCGCTGCCCGGGGTCAGGGTCGCGCGGGACGCCTTGAGGAGCATCCCGGCGCCGGCGGCCGGGTTGGAGCCTGCCTGGCCGTAGGTGAACGTCCAGGGCAGCTGTGCGGGCGGGGTCAGGGTGGTGACCCTTCCGGCGCTGTCGTATGTGTAGGCGGTCTTCAGCGTCGGGGAGATCCGCGGATCCCAGGTCTCGCGCAGCCGTCCTGCGTCGTCGTAGGCGTAGCTGGCGACGGTGGTGGCGGTGGCCGCAGTGGCGCCGGGGGTGGTCGCCCACAGCTTGACCGCGCTCACCTGGTCCTTCACAGCACCGAACGAGGTGGCTGTGGCGGTGGTGGACGTGGCGTAGACGAACTCCAGCACCCGGCAGCCCTTGGCTGACGGGTCGGCGGCGCATCCGGCCAGGGTGGTCGCGGCGATGATCCGCTTCGGTCGGGCCAGGGTCTTCCCGCTGACGGTGACGGCTTCGGAGACCACCTTGGTCGTGGAGTTCGTCTGGCCGCTCGCCAGCGAGCTCGTGACCGTCCACGTCGTTGCTGCGGAGTCCACCTTGGCAAAGGTGGTGACGGTGCCGTCGGTGTCGGACAGCGTGAAGCTTCCGGAGGTGAAGGCGCCCTTCAGGGTGAGGGACTCGGAGCCGGGCTCCGGGATCCAGCCGGTCTGGTCGGCGTTCGCGGTGAACGTGAGCGTCGCACCGTCACCGCCGACGACATCGAGGGAGGTGCCCGAGGTCTTGCGGATTTCGGTGTAGTCCGACTGGGTGGCCTCGGCTGCGGTGCCGGACAGCCACTCCTTGCCGAAGATCGCCGCCTGTCCGTCCGGGTCGGCGGCAGCGGCCTGCGGGGACCTGGAGGACGCGGCGCGGGTGACGGACAGGCCGAAGAACGATGCGTCGGTGCCCGAGAGGGTGTAGTCGCCGGTGAGCAGGTTCAGCGAACCCGGGCCGATGTCCTCACTCGCCGCGCCGTCCGCGGTGCGGTCCACCACGATCGTGATGGGATCGGACGAGGCCGTCGCACTGTTGGGCCCGGTGAAGGTCGCACGGACCTGGACCGCGCCGTCGGGGTTGACGGTCGAGGTGGCGTTCCAGGTCAGCTTCGGGCTCTTACCCGAGGTGAGAGCGAGCGGCCACGCCGCGACGGTCTGGCCGTTGTTGGTGACGTCGCTGACGGGGATGGTGGTCCAGGTGTCGGCTTCGCCGCGTCGCCAGGAGAAGGTGACGCTGTCGAACTTCGCGGCGTCGGCCTCTGCGGTCAGCGGGACGCGGGCGGCTGTGCGCGTTCCGTCATCGGGCAGCGTGACCCCGCCGGGGCCAGCGTGGAAGGTGTAACTGACTGGCTCGGACTTGTTCTCTGCTCTGTCCGTCGCCCGTACCTGGAGGACGTTGGTGCCGGCCTTGGCCGGCGTGACGGTGATCGTCACCGGGGTCGTGGTGCTGCCGGTGGAGACCTTGGTCCAGGTGGCGCCGTCCAGCGACCACTCGATTCCGCTCTGGTCCCCTGCAGGCGGGGTAACCGTGAACTTCCCCGGCTGTCCCGCGCCCTTGACCCAGGCGTCGGACGGGTAGTCCGACGAGGCCACCGAGGCCGGCGCGGAGGGAGCCGAGGTGTCAACGGTGAACAGGGCGTACGCGGACCAGCCGGTGTTGTAGCTGGTCCCGTCATACGGCGAGGTCCGGAACTTGTAGGTCTTGCCGTTGGCCAGCACCCCTGCCGGGACCTTCACCGATGCCGGCTGCCCCGAGGGCACGTACGGCGACACCAGGACGTTGCCGACCTGGGAGCCGGTGGCGTTGTCGAAGATCTGGAAGGTGCCGTCAACCGTGTCGTTGTTCGGGTCGACGAAGGTGTCCCGCAGGGTGGGCGTCGTGGTGTTGACGAACCAGTTGCCGGATGTGTCCTTGAAGAACGGCGGGCCGGCCTGCTGGTCGGTGCCGGTACGCGGCCGGTAATTGTAGGTGACGACCAGCTTCGGCGGGTTGGACGCCGCGTTCGCAGAGTTCACCCGCTTCCACTGCGCGGTCTCCGTCTCCGAAGTGGCTCGCAGTCCCATGCCGGACGTGGCCGCCTTCGCCGAGGCCCACTCCTGGACCAGCGTCGTCACGTCAGCATTGATCCACCCGTCCGGAGCCGCGGTGCACGCCGCATTGCCTCTGGTCTCGCTGGACGTGGCCTTCTTGGCGGTCCCCCAGGCCGGCTGCGCAGTCCACCGCGAAGCGGTTGACGCCTTCCCGGCGGACCAGACCTCCCACGGCTGCTCCGTGCACGTGGTGTTGCCCGAGTGGAAATTCCACAGGCTCAGCTTCGCGGTGGACACGAGCGCATCAGAGATCGGCGCGGTGTTCCACGTGATGAACGAGCGTGCCGTGCGCGGCGTGCCGTCGGCATTGGTGGTGCCCGGATTACCCAGGTCCAGCTCGGTGTCCGCCGACCAGTCGACGGTCTCGCCCTGCTGGACGTAGGTGTCGAAGACGTTGCCCAGCGACGCGGTGGACGGGTCCACAGTGACCGGGAACTTCGTCTCCGGATCGGCCAGGAACTTCGCGTCCGGAGTGAAGACCAGATCGACTGTGTCCTTGCGCCGCACGACCTGAAGCTTCACCGGCGCCCGGCGGGTGTGCTCACCGGAGACCTTGTCGACGGTTGCATCCCACATCACGGGCGCGGGCATGGACGCCTGCTTGCTGCCCTTCTTGTTGGAGAACAGCAGGCTGCCGTCCTTCAACTGCTTCACGGTCAGGCCCTTGGCCTTCAGCGGCATCGTGTAGGCGTAGCCCCCCGTAGCGGGGCGCTGTTTGATGTCCACGAACTGCTCGAAACCGGTCCGTCTCGCCTCTACCACCAGATCCGCGCCTGGTACCGCGTTCGCATAGGTCGCGCGGGTGCCGTCCAGCTTCGGCTTGGGCAGACCGCCCTTCCACTGCAACGCGATCTGCTGGCCCCCCGTGCCCAGCGTGACCAGGTCACGTGCCGTGGCCTTGCCCGCGTCTGCCAGAGAGCGAGGCCTCACGCCGCCGCCCGCGGCCAGCTTCAGACTGCGGGGGTGCCCCTTCGGCTCGACAGAGCCGTCGGAACCGCTGACCAGATTCAGATCGACCTTCCGCCAGTCGCCAGTCGCGTCGTCCTGGAACCGGACAGGGCCGGCGGTCAGCTCGGTGGTGAGCGATCCGTCCTTGTTCACCCAGGTCGTCGACGTCTCCGTGCGCTCCGACAGTGCCTCGACGCGCTTGCCCGATAGCCGCGCAGCGACCCGCGCGGAGGGGAGGTCGGCAGCCTGGGTGGCCGCCGCCTTCTTCGGGGCTGAGGCGGACTGCTTGGTGTGGTCGGCAGCGAACGCCGATTCGGCGCCGCCGATCAAGGTGACGGGCAGGGCCAAGGCGAGACCTATCGCTACATAGCGGGGTCTCTTCCCCGACCATATGCGGCCTCGCTCTCGCCAAGCGGATAAACGTATCGTCATATTCCGGCTATCTCCGTGTAGTTGGTGGCCGCGCACGTTGCGGCTCGGTTTGAACCTACGCAGCCACAAAAGATCACGGGATGCCTCACAGAGTGCACAAAGGGCAACACAACTTGCACACGGGTGAGTGATCTACATCACTTCATCGTGATTGGAGCAACCTCATTCACCCGTCGGCCATCCGCTCTTCAAACGGACTCCGCCGTAGCAGCCGCTGTCATGTACAAGCGCCTGAGCACGCAAATGCCTTACAAGGCGGCAACAAACTGCGCCCGGTCGCCCCATGCGTTGCGGGTCGTCGGGGAGCAGGTGGCTGTCGATGGCCATGACGAGCGGCGCAGGCAGCAGCTAGCGGCCCGCATGACCGGGGAGAGGTGGCAGGCGGCCATCTCCTCGACCAGCAGACTCGGCGCAGTGATGATCGGGTTCTTCTTCCCGGCGACCGCAATCGGCAGGCGGCTGGCAGGGGTGAGAGGCAGGGCCCGACCGGCGCAGCTTCTGTCCCAGTCCGCTACGGCAGGCGACCGCAACGACACAGTCGCCGCGCTTGGCTTCCTGCTCGCCCTGTTGGCCGCGGTGAAGGCCTCCCAGCGCTGGCACGAAGCGCAAGAACGCGGCGTCCAGGCGCACGCCGCCGGACGGGCCGGTCGACTCTGCTGCGCGAGGCCGTCGAAGTCACTGCCCGGGCGAACGCCGCGCGGGAGTACCGGCCGCGCCCCAAGCGCACCGTGGCCCAGCCTGGATCCGCCCGCCGGGCGGCGGCGTCCCCGAGCGCGCGGCTGATGGCGGGCGTCGTCCAGGAGACCGTTCCTGAGCACGCGTACGGTCCTCACCGATGCGGCCTGGCCTGCCCTGCGGACACGGCTGGTGCAGGTTGAGCAGGCGGGCGAGGATCCGGCCGACGTGCTCGTAACGGTCGCAACCCGACAGGACTTCCAGGACAAGGCCGCCCATTCCTGCCCGAAACCGGAGGTGAGCATGTATGCCCTTGCCGCGTCACAGTAGTCACATCGCCGAGCGTCATCTCGAACTGGTGCCCTCTGAGGAGGCGTACACGCCGCCGCTGTGTCCCCTCCTCTCCTACAAGTCCAAGGTGTCACCCGCCGACCACGCCGACCCGCAACCGGCGAACCGGTGCGGCTGGTCTGGGCATGTCTGGACAGGCAGGACGCCCGCCGGCTGGTGGAGGACGCCGCCCGTGCCAAGCTGGTCAGGGTGAGCGGGTTCGTGGGTCGGATCGACGCCCCGCAGGTCCTCGCCGACCGGCTCGCCCGGCGCCTGGCCGACCAGATGCGCCTCGGCGGCCCGATCAAGGACCCCGTGGGCTGGCTGATCGGCAAGGGCCTGCGCCAGCAACAGGATTGCGGTGACCGGCTGTGCGACGACCGGATGCTGCTCGACTCCGGCCCGGACTGCCCCCGGTGCGAAGACCGGCAGGCCAGCAGCCGTGCCCAGCGGCACGCGGTCGCGGCCGCCGTCGACGACGCGATGCCCTACGCCTCTGAGGCGGATCGCCGTACGGCGATCGACCGGCAGCTGCACGAGACCGTGACCGCCCGGGCGTGGGCCCGCGCACACGAGTGGGAGCAGGTCCGGGCCCAGCAGGCAGCCGCCGCCAAGGCCCGCGTCGAAGCCGCAGCCACGAGTCCCGCCGTCGATGAGCCGGCCGCGCCGGCGGCGCCGGTCGTGCTGCCCGCCCCGCGCTCGGTGTCCGCCGCGCCCTCACCACAGACGACGGCCGACGACGTCGACCGGGACCTGGTCCTCAAGGACCTGACCCGCGAGCAGATCCTGGACTGGCGCACCCGCGCCGGCCGCGACCACCAGGTCGTGTTCGACCACATCGATCGGTACGGCGAGACGTCGGCGCAGAGGCTGTTCACCAGGGCCTTCGTCGCGGACGTACAGCGCCTGTCCCGCCTCGGGAACCTGGACCTCGGCTACAGCATCTGGGAGCTGTCGTGAGCGGCGGCGAGGTGTCGGGCGTGGACCTGGCGCGGGTGGCGCTGCGGGCCGCGCTGGAGGCGGCACGCAAGAACGGCGGCAACGCTCGTACGGCGAAGCCGAAGCCGCGGACCACGGTGGTGGTCCGGCGCGACGGGCGTGAGCCGATGGGGCTCGGTGCGGCGATCGGCGCGCTGGTGACCGAGCGGGCCTGGGAACTCCCGGCCGCCGGCGCCACGCTGCGCGAGCGGTGGGAGGCCATCGCCCCCGAGCTCGCCGGGCACGTCTTCGCGGTTGGCTACGACCCGGACTCCGGGCGGCTCACCGTGTGCCCGGAGTCGTCGGCGTGGGCGACGAAGGTCCGGTTGGAACAGGCCCGGATCATCGCGGCCGCCAACGCGTCGGCCGGCCGCACTGTCGTGCGCGGCCTGCGGATCCTCGCGCCGGGCTCCGTGCCCGCGCCCGCCCCGGACGACGGCGTCGTCCAGGCCCCGGAGGCGCCCAAAAGCCCGGCGAAGACACGGGAGTCGGCCAGCGACGGCTACCACCGCGCCCTCACCGCCCACCGGCAGGCCGCCCCGCCCCGCCTGGCCGACCCGGACATCACAGAGGCCGTCGAACGACAGACCAGGGCAATGCGCGAGCTCAGCCGACGTGCGTTCCCCGAGCCCGAGGCCGTGCCTGACGATGCCCCGGCCGCGCTCGCGGCGGTCCGTGCCCGTCGCAGGCATGAGGGCGAGGCCTCGCACGCGGCCGCCCTGCGCAAGGCACGCGAAGACCGCGCGGCACGAAACGCCGACGCGGTGGCCGCCCCCGGCCCGGTACAGCAGCGGAGTATGGCGTGAGGGCGGCAAGGACGTTGCTGCCCTGCTGGGTCCGGGAGTTGGCGTTTCGCAGTGCACTGTCTACCGAAGGGCTGGGTACATGTGTTCTATTTTGGGGTCGGCGGGTAGGGGAGGGCCATCGGATGGTTGGATGCTCGTACCGGGCTGGTGCGGCGGGTCGTTGGGGATACCGCGGACCGTGGCTGTGCCGCCGGGGACAGGGCTCGGTTCGAGGGGATGGAGGGCCGACCGGTGAGTGACCGCAGTGCGATCGAGTGGACCGAGGCGACGTGGAACCCGACAACGGGGTGCGACCGCGTCTCCGAAGGATGCGACAACTGCTACGCGCTGACACTGGCGAAGCGGCTGAAGGCGATGGGGTCGGCGAAGTACCAGACCGACGGTGACCCGAGAACCTCGGGCCCCGGCTTCGGGCTGACCCTGCACCCCGACGCGCTGGCCGTGCCGTACAGGTGGAAGAGCCCGCGGACCGTGTTCGTGAACTCGATGAGCGACCTGTTCCACGCCCGGGTCCCGCTCGACTACGTGCGCCGCGTCTTCACAGTGATCTCCGAAACCCCGCAGCACACCTACCAGGTGCTCACCAAGCGGGCCCGGCGCCTGCGACTGGTCGCCGACCGGCTGGAGTGGCCGGAAAACCTGTGGATGGGCGTCTCGGTGGAAAGCGCGAAGGAGCTGCCGCGCGTCGACGACCTGCGGCAGGTACCGGCCAGCGTGAAGTTCCTGTCATGCGAGCCGCTGCTGGGGCCGCTGGACGGGCTGGACCTGAACGGGATCGACTGGGCGATCGTCGGCGGTGAATCCGGGCCCGGTTCCCGGCCAATGCAGCCGGAGTGGGCCGCTGACATCGTGAACTCGTGCCGTCGCTCCGGGACAGCGCCGTTCGTCAAACAGCTCGGTTCCTGCTGGGACAGGGCACACCACAAGGACATCACACGGTTCCCCGCCGCTCTGCAGGTGCGTGAGTACCCGCAGGTGAGGGCCAGCGCGTCCGTCTGAGCCCTGTCAGGCGGCGGCGGGCAGGCTGACAAGGCTCTTGTTGGTGAGTTTGCCCGCCGACTGCACTACCAGGGACCCGTCCTGTCGCATTTCCTTGGCCGCTTTCAGCGCGTGGCTGGCCATCCAGCGGGATGTCTCGGTCAGCAGCCACTGCCCTATGGTCTCCACGGTGGCGTTGCCCAGCGCGAGGCGCTGGGTGACCAGCTCAAGCAATTCTGGGTCGCAGGCATCAGCAGCCTGGAAGAAGTCGAGCTGTCCGGCCGGTGCGGCTCCGCGGGTGCGGGGGTCCTGGAAACTCTCGCCGTCGCGGTCGTCGACCTTCCACATGGCTTCCTTCATCGCTTTCAGCCCTGCGTCGCTGCCGGTGCCGAAGACGAGGTACAGGGGTTGCCCGGTGCGGGGCACGAGCTGGAACTGCAGCTGGTAGCCAAAGCCAGCCCGGCGCAGCGCATTGCGGTAAGTGCCCAACCATGCACGCCAGCGTTCGTCGGGCCGGGCTTCGTCGGCGGCCGGCGTCCAGTAGCCGCGGCCGCCGAAGACCGCATCGAGGATGTCTGCGTTCAGTTCCTCTCGGCGGCTGAACCAGTTGGGGCCGAAGGTGGTGATGACCTCGCTGGAGCGGTTGCGGGCGATCCGCCGGGTCACCTCCAGCGGCACGTTCACGCTGCCCCAGCTGTCGAAGATGCCGAGGATCGGGTGCCCCCAGGCGCCCAGCTCCGTCAACACGGGCACGCTGTCCTGGCCGGCCTGCCCGCGCCGGACTTCCACGCGCACCGGCAGGCTGGACAGTTTCCCGAACCGGTCCGTCAGCTCAGACAGCAGGTGCTCGTGGCGGGCCCGGTCCTTCTCGATGAAGATCAGATGCACTCGGCCGGGACTGAGACGCATCCGGTCGACGGCAGTGTGGTTCAGGAGCCGGTCCAAAATGAACACTGGGGATCCGGGTTCGCCGCCCTCGTAGCGACCGGGCCCGGCGAAGGCGTCCAGCAGGGTCACTCGTGGCCGGGTGTATCCGGTGCTCTGGGAAGTCTGCAGCAAGATTGGCCACCAGGCGTCAAGGTAGCGCTGGTACAGCCGATGTTTGGCTGCCGTAGCTGGCTCCAACGGCCACAGAACACCCATGCCGGCCCCCTCGGACAATTGAATGTGGCACAGATTGTCCGCTGCGTACCTGTCGGAGACCAGAGCGCATTCCCGCCCTGTCGGAAATCGTCAAACCGCCCCACGGGCTGCTGCTCACACGGCAGACTGGGCGGCGAGGAAAGATCCTTGCCGCCACAAGCGATGCAACTTCCCTCTGACGAGACGGATACACTTGCCGTCTCGTTCGCACCCGAAGGCCCGGGGGTGCAACCGCAAGTCATAGTCGACTGCCCATGTGTGAAAGGGTCGGCGTGCGGCCGGGCCTCTTCGCGCACGCCGGTCTGCCTCGTGTACCAGCCTTTTCTCCACTTGCTGGGTGAGTCCCTCCCCGAGTTCCTCGGCAGCCTCCTGGCCACCCTGACAGCAGCAGCTGCGGGTTGGAGCGTAAGAAGAGTCCGTTCCCATCGACGTGCGCAGCATGTCCGACCCTCCACGCTGTTCCCGGCCAGGCAACGCTGCTGCGATGGCAGTAGCCACCACTCGGGCCCGGATGAGACCTCTGCTGCTGATGGCGAAGTGCCGACCAACTAGGCCGTGTCCAGTGAATCGTCATTCGATCTTGGAAGCATCGCGGGCGACGGCACTTCTCCGGCGACGTTACCTGGGCTCGATGTCGGCGTGTGTCACCGTGGTCGGAGGTTCTGGCCCGTCGCTCTCCCCGTGGTGACGGGCCAGTCCCGTGTTCAGCGGGCGAGGGTGACGGTGATGGGCTGGTCGGGGCATTCCGCGAGTCGCTGGGCGAGGACGGTCTGCTCGGTGGGGTCGATGGTAAGCCGGTAGCGGGTCTTGATGGCGACCCAGTCTGTGGCGTACTCGCACCAGTTGCCGGCGTACGGCGGCAACCAGGTGGAGGGGTCCTGGTCGGACTTCGACCGGTTGGAGGCTGCTGAGACCGCGACCAGGGCGCGGGGGTCGTCGAGGTCGTTGGCGTAGGCCTCGCGTTCTTTCGCGGTCCAGGCGGAGGCGCCGGAGTCCCAGGCTTCGGCGAGCGGGACCCGGTGGTCGATGTCGAGGGAGCGGGCGGCGTCGAAGTAGCGGTCGTCGTACGGCGAGTACCAGGTGCCGCCGGTGAGGGTGCATCCCGCGCCCTGTACGGGATCGGTGACGGCCTCTTCGAGGAGGACCTCGGCGCGCGTGTTGCAACCGTCGCGGTCGGCGTCGATCCAGTGCTTGAACAGGTCACGGCTGTAACCGGCGCGGTTCTCGTCGGCGACCGTGAGCCCAGCCAGAGCGTCACGGACCGGCAGGGTGACGGTGTCGCCGGGGGCGTACCCCCGCGGCGTGACGACCGGCGCGGCAGCGTGGGCGGTGGCAGGGGTGAGCAGGGCGGCGAGCGCGGACAGCGCGACGGCTGCGGTGCGTCCGGTACGGGCGAGGCGCACGAACGGGTCCTTCCGAAGATCAAGACAGGGATGTGATCTTCGTAGTCGGAGCCGGGGCGCTGCGGCAGCCGTCTGGCCCGTGCATCACCCGTACGGCGAGGAAGTCACACGATCGCACGACAGCCGGGCCGAACCGCCCCCGTACCCGGCCGCCCTGGGGCACCCTCGAGCCGGGCGAGGAACGGACCCATGGTGCTCACTCCACCTGGTCGGCTGCCCGAGGTGATGGAACAGCGAAGGGACACGGCGGCGTGCGGGCGGACAGGCCCCTTGATGCGCTCGAGACGGTGCGGGCGTGCGAAGAGAGGTTCAAGCACGGCTGGGTGCTGGACACGGGGGCGGCACCGCTACGTGCTGCGGTGCGGGTGCTCGCCGGACAGGGGTTGGTGGAGGAGGCGGACCGGGAGACGCGTGCTGAGCTGTCGGCCTGGGAGGGCCGGGCGGTGCACTGGGCGGTACGCCTGTCCGCGGCCGGCCATGATCTGCTCGCCTACGCCAGTGCCCGGCCGGCTCCGGCGTCGTCCGGGCCCGGCCCGGGGGAGCGGTTGGTGGAGTTGCTGCCGTCGCAGATGGCGGCGCTCAGGGTGTTCGTCGCTCTGGCCGGTCAGCTGCGGACCCCGCTGGCGCCGGGGCTTGCCGAGCAGGTGCGTGCGGCGGTGCACGACCGGGGTGCGGGGCGGTGGCGGCTGTGTCTGACGCGGGAGCAGATGGAGTCGGTGGCGTACGGGTTCTGGCTGCACCGGCTGACCGGATCCGCCTTGGAGGCCAACCGGTTCGGCCGTGACTACGCCGTCATGCACCGTCCGGGCCCGGCGGCGCAGCATTGCGCGCCTCCCGTTACCCCATCAGGTGATCATTCTTCCGAGTCGTAGATGAAGGAATCCCTGTCCGATCCGATGTCAGGATGCGGCCATAAGGTACGTATCTCCGCTATTCGGCTCACGCGCGCAGGCATCGGTTCGCCCCGGAGGTAGGCGCCGAGGCAGGCGATGGCATCGGCGCACAGATACATCCGGTCGACCCTTCGCTCTTCCCAGGTCCGCGTATCGCCGGCAGGTGAGAGCGGCAGGAAGAGAGCGGCTTCGCGCACCCGGTCGCGAAGGGCCGCGTCGGGGACGCGCTGCATCAGCACCTGGATGTTCAGCACACGCTCGTGAAGTGCGACTCTGCGTGTCTCGCTGTCGGGGCCGGCCCGGCGGGCATCGCGCTGGATCTCGAACAGCTCGGTCAGGACGGCCTCGACGGCTGCGGATGCGCGCGCCTGCCGTTGGCCCTCGCGTTCGTGATCTGCCTGCCGTCGCTGGGTCATGACTGAGGCCCAGATGGAAAGGGCCCCGCCGATTCCGGTGCCTGCCAGACCGAACACTGCGCCCACCCACACTGATGCGTCCATGTGAGCATCCTGGCCGGACCAGCATAGGAAAGCAGCCGGGCCTGACAGAAGACGGCTGAGTGAGGCGCTGTCCCTGGGCCCGGTTCTTCCTTCAGGCGGTCTTACGTGCTCCGTCGCCGTAACGCCCTTGTGCGGTGGCCGCGTTGTCGGTAGTTCGCCAGGTGCGGCAGACGGCGATGACGGAGTCGTAGAGGACGACGAGCGCGGTCAGGCCCAGGGCCATGGGTGTGTCGGCGTGTTGGATGGCGCCGGTGTAGTACAGCGTGCCGGTCGCCGTGATCGCCGGGAGGGCGAGGGTTCCGGCGGGGCGCCGGGCCTCCTTGACCCTCTGGTAGAAGGCCTGCCGGACGAGCTTGGGCGGGATGAGGCTCCAGGGAGCCGCAGCGGCATCGGGAGTGGACGCCGGGTCGTTCACGGCGGCGAGCAGGGGTCGGTCGTTCACGGTGGGGTCCTTCGGTGCCGCCAGTCTGTCGGGACTGGCTGGTTTGTGGTGCATGGGAAACGGGGTGGCGGCCGCCGGGGAGTGCCGGTGGCCGCCACCCCGCCGTGTCACAGGTCTTCTTCCTCGGAGTCCTCGCGGCCGAGCTCGTCGTTGACGATCCGTCCGATCCGCATGGCGGCCATCGGGTCACGGGCGATGATGAGGCCTTCGAGGAACGGCTGGTCGCCGGTGACCGCGTTGCAGATCATCTTGCTGGCGGCCCAGGGTTCCAGGGCCTTGCCGTTGGGCCCGTACAGGCGGACCGCCATGCCGTGCCGGCTGGCCACGAGGGCCACCGCGCTGTTCAGGACGTGTCCGGAGCAGTGGATGGCGGCGGGGACGGCGTGCTCGAGGACGGCTTCGATGACGGCCGGGGTGATCTCGGCGGCGTCGACGAACTGCACCTTCGTGTAGCCGGCGCGGCGGAGTGCTTCCTCCATGTGTTCCAGGGAGTTGGGCAGGAGGACGTAACCGGGTTCGGGGTCGGGGATGAGCGGCTCGCCGGCCATCTGGACCCACTCGCCGCGCTCTGTGAGCCGGTGGGCGTAGGAGCAGTTGGACATCAGTGCCGAGTGCTTCGTCACGGTGGCCGCGTGCAGGGGCGTGTCGGGCAGGTGCACCAGGATCGACAGCGATGCGGCGGTCGGGTTTCCGGTGGCGAAGAGGCGGCGCAGGCAGCCCGTGACGGAAATCGAGACGCAGGGCCGTTTCGACAGGATCAGCTCAGCGAACATGCGGGTCCGCTCGCTGAGGTCGCCCTTCGCGCCGATGACCGTGACGGGCATGCCGCCGGTGTTGGTGCAGCGGGCGAGGGCGGCCTCGACCTTGCCGACGAGGCGGGGCAGGAGCTGGGCGGCGAACTGGTCCCAGGCGAACTCCTGGCCGGCACGGCCGCCCGGTCGACTGGGCGGGTGCTCGGCGGTGCTGAGGATCTCGCGGACCCGCTCGGCCATGTCGTCGGGGTCGTCCAGCACGGGCTCGTCGACGTCTTGGCCCTCCGTCATCTCGCGGCGGATCTCGCGGATTTCGTCGAGGAGGGTCTGGGCGGTGACAGCAGCTATGCCGGCGGCGTTGAGAGGCGACTCCTCGCTGCCGTTACCGAAGGTCCAGGTGGTGGACAACGTATCTCCTTGCAAAGACGCAGTTGACGGTGGTTCTCTGCCGTCCCCCGCCCGGCACAGGCTGGTGTGCTTCAGCACACTCACATGGATGATGGCATGACAGGCGACGTGAAGCCTGCGAACACACTCAACTAGACCTGGGTGTTGAAGTTCACATCAGCTTTGGAGTGCAGCGTTGGTCCGAGTCGGTCAAATACCCCGTAGTTAAGGTCGACTTCAGCAAGAGGCTTCATGTAGTGCCGTAGCCTCTACCGCGTCGAGTACGAACTCGACATAGAGCAGGAGGCGCGCCCCGCTTCCCTGGCAGGAACCTGGGGGGCACGCCTCCTGAGGGCCCTGTGGAGGAACCCGTGACAGAAGACTCTAAGAAGACTGACAGCAAAGGGCGACAAGTCGTGGTGTCAGTCCGCTTTCCAGCGGTGCTGCTGGAACGGATCCACGCAGTGGCCGCGGTCGAGGGGGTGACGGCCAACACCGTCATCCGGGACGGGATGGACGCCTACCTGAGTGATCGCGTGGCGAGCGCCGAGTTCCAGGAGGCCAGCAACGCCTATCTGGCCCGTGCCCAGGCACATGTGGCGACTGCCCGCGGGGAGCGCCCGGGCGGAAGCGAGCGCCTTCATGCCTGACTTCCTCCGTCTCTCCCTCTGGCCGCTGCTGACCTGCTGGCTGCTGCACTGTCGGCTGGCCTTATAGCGGCGACACGCCGAGGCGCCGGGGCCCCGGGCAGGGGTCCCGGACCTTGCGGTGCACGCGCGCCATACTGCTCTGCAAGTGGGACCCATGTCGGCGGCGCGGTGGGCCTGCCTGAAGGGCAATGTCCGGGCTCGGTCATCCATCGGCGCTCCGCACGGTGGCATCACGCGCGCGCTCGCCGCTTCGGGCGCCGCCCCGTCTGCGGCTGGGCAGGGAAGGGTTGAGGACCCGGGCAACCCGGTGGGTCCAGGGCGGGGTTGCGGAGAGGATGAAGCTGACTCGGTCGGCGAAGCGGGATTCGGGCACCGGGATTTCGACGCCCGGGTGGCGGCGCTGCCCTCGGGTGACGGCGTTGGCGACGTAGTTGGTGATGGCGTCGGCGCGGTGGGTCCGCTGTCGTTGCCCGGGTGCCGAGAGGTGGCTGAGGATGCGCAGCACGGTGGGAACGCTGGCGTCGAAGCGGAAGCGGTGCAGGGGCGGGCAGACGCCGGAGACGGTGAGGACCTCGGAGTCGGAGGCCGCATCGAGGCCGGTTTGCTCGAACCAGAAGGCCGCAGCGTGGGTCTCACCGCGGGCGTGGTGATGCAGGGAGAGGCAGTAGGCGGCCGGGGCATGACCGGCGCCGGCGGAGTACTGCCACCAGAACCGCGCGCCGTCGTCGACACCGGCAAGGTGCAGAGCACATCCCAGCAGCCACGCGCCCGGGGGTTCGGGGAGTCGGTCGGTGAGGAACTCCAGTGCATCGGGGTCTGCGGTCGTGACGACGACTTCGCAGAGGTGATCGAGATGCTGGGTGGCGGAAGCGCCGTCATCCGAATTCTCGGCGCCGCCGGCCGCCGTGTCGAAGGTCGGCCCGAAGTAGGGACAGTCCTCGTAGGCAACGGTGTCGGCGGGAACGCTGGGGTGGTGGTGGAGCCGGGCGCGAGCGAGAAGAGCGTCGATGGCGGTCATGGCGGCTTGGTTACTCCCGGGGCTTGAGGGCGCGGAGCAGGTGCTCGAGGGTGGCGCGGGCGTGATGGTCGACGGCGTGGGTGATGGCTGGGCTCAGGCCCACGACGTCGGAAATCTCCTTGGAGGGCCAATCGCACAGGTAGCGCAGCACGGCGACGTCCAGCTGATCGTCCGGAAGCCGGCCGATCGCGTCGAACAGATCAACCAGTTCACTGAGGACGACGAGGTGGCCGGGGACCGATTCATGTACTTCCGCCGTGGAGAAGACCGTGGCGCGCAGGTCGGGGGTGCCGTCCTCGTTGCTGTGGGCGCGGGCCATGACGCGGGAACGCAGCAGGTGCCAGGCATACCGGCGGAGGTTCTCGCCGGCTGCTGCATCACTCCAGCACAGCCAGAGGATGTCGAAGGTCTCCGCCACCACCCAGCGGGCGCGGTGATCGGTGAGCAGGAAGGCGCGTGCGTACGCGGTGTACGCATCGGCCACGTCCTCAGTGAACGCCCGGTGAGCGAGCGGCGGCGACTCCGGCTGGAGGGCCACCTGCCGGATGCAATGCGAGATCCAGTCGGGTTCCTTGCGGGCCTCGCGCGCTGCCGCGGTCCAGAGCCGGCGCATCGGCTGGACAGGCAGGCCCAGGGCACGGATCACGCTGAAGGTGATCTCCCAGGCCGGGTAGTAGCCGTTCCCGCGCAGCAGCTCGCTGATGCGAGTCTTGGAGTAGCCGGAGCGGTCGACGAGGTCGTTGAGCGTCAGGCCGCTCGCGAAGAGGATGCTGCGGACCGGCTCGAGCCATGCCCGGTGGGACACGCCGGCGGTCTCGGAGATCGGGGCCGGCTTACGGCCCCGCTTGCCGAAGGTATCGGGTGGTGGCGACTGCTCGGCATCGTCTGGGCACGGCGTCATCGGGGCGGCTCCTGAGGCCCGGCCGGGGCAGGCGCGGTGCCCGACGGTGGGCGGAATCCGTCGTGCACGGTCAGGGCCCAGGCCGTCTCCCGCACGGCCCTGCCCGTCATCGCCACCATCGACATGAGGCCCGCTGCCAGGACAGCAGCGGGTACCACCTTGTTACTCGACATCGAACTCGGATTTCTGTGAGCGGTCCACACCAACCAGCTCTCCCGTCAGCGGTGCTGAAGCGCCGTCAGGTGAGCGACGACAGCATTACCCGCCTGCCTGCACCCCCGCCACGTGATCAAGCAGTTACGGAACAATGCCGCCCTCCGCGCTAGACCCCCGCTAGCTCACGCCACCCCAGCTCCCAGTTGGTTCAACCCTTCGAGGGTGAAACGTCACTTCTGCCCACACACCGCACCGGATGCCCCATCATGGAAGACCGAGGCGCCACTCGACGCCACACCAACCGTGCGGTCCCCGTGCTGAAGCAACACCCAAGAGGGGGCCGCACGGCACCAGGCACACCCTCGGTGCGGCTGCCGCACCGAGCAGCACAAGACCAGTAACGGGATGCCGCCGTACGATCAGGTACCGAGTACCGCTTGATCGCCGGGCGCGATCCGTTGACGAGCGGGATTGCACCGCATGCGCGTCCGGCCGGTACAGGGCCTGCTCTGCGTAGCTGGCCAGGGCGGTGGCGATCGGCGAAGGACTGCGCGGCCCCGGCCGCATCCCCCGCCTCCCCCCGCCAGGAGGCGAGGTGTTCTCGTGCCTCACGAGGGGCCGCTCCACGAGCCGGGCGGCCGCGGACAGGTGGGGCAGTCCCGCAGCGGCGGTGGCCAGGGGGAGGTCGAAGGCGTCCAGCAGGGTGACGGCGCGCAGGAGGTGGCGTTCGTCGGGGGTGAGGTCGGCGAGCGTGCGGGTGAGCAGCGCGGGGAAGCTGGCGTCGAAGTCCGCGGCCGTGGGGGTACGGCCGATACGGCCCAGCTCGAGGTAGCGGAGCAGGCCGTGGGAGCGGTCGGCGATGACGGCGCGCAGGTCTCATCCGGCTGTGCACAATGCCTTCGTCGCCACCGGCCCACTCGTACGGGGCTGACCGACTCCTTGCTTCACTCGGCAGGCACCTACTAGGTACCATCACAGGTATGCCATCCCTGAACGTGTCCTTCACCGACGAGGAGCTTGAGGGCGTCCGGGCCGCGGCCGCGGCCGAGGGCAAGAGCCTCAAGCAGTACCTGCACGACCTCGGAATCCGCGAGATGCAGCGCAAGCGGTTCGTCGCCGGCGCGGCTGAATGGGCCGAGCGGCTGCGCGGCGAGTTCGACGAGGCATTCCCCGAGGAAGTGCCGCCCGCCCAGCGCGACGGGGCTGCTGCCGCCTGATGCCGCCCCTCTACATCGACGTCTCCTGGCTGCTGGATGTCCAGGAGAACGCACTCGGCCATGACGACCTGTCCGTGGCGGACTACTCGGCGCTGGTGGCCGCCGTCGCCCGCCACAAGACCCGGCTGCCCACCCTCGCGGCCGCAGACCCGGACACGGCCTGGCGTGCCGCGGCCCTCCTGCACACGATCGTGCGCCTGGAGCCGCTCCCGCACCGCAACAGCCTGTACGCGGCGTTCATCGCCGCGCAGTACATGGCGCAGGCCGGTGAGGGCATCGATCCCCCCTACGGCGCGCTGTCCGACCTGGTCCGTAAGGTCCGCGACACCCGTATCAGCGTCCAGGACGTCGCCGGCATGCTGCGGGGCTGGAAGCTGTAGTTTCTGACCCCGCCCGGGACGGCGGCCTTCGCTCTCACGCCGGTGGCGGGCCGCCGGGCGGCCGAAAGCGGTGCTGGCGGGTGGTGTCGAGGGTCCGCCAGCGGGTGCGGACGATGTGTTCGCCGTCGAGCCGGCGGATGGTGCAGTAGACGAAGTCGCCGTTCGCGATCTCCTGACGCAGCCGGTCGGATGTTGTGGGAGCCGGCCGGGAGCAGAAGACGACACCGGGTCTCAGCCCCGACGTACGCCGAACACCCACGCTCGTACGCCCCGAGACGAGACTCGACCGTGTCCAGCTCAGGCAGGAGCGACTGGACGTGCCCGAGCACCAGGCCGAAGGTGTGTTCAGTCCTCGGGGACGGGGGTGCCCTGGTGGTAGTAGAGCCGCCATCCGGTGTCGCTCTCGCTCTTGCGCCACAGGGAGCTGCGGCGGGCCCGGCGGCCGGCGTTGACGCTCTCGTACGTCAGGTGCACGAGGTCCGGGGCGAGGAGTACCCCGCGCATGCCGGAGACCTCGATGCGCGGGCTGTCCGCTCCGCCGTGCAGGGTGGGCAGGGCCGCGACCATCTCCTCGTACGTCCAGCGCCGCCCGGAGGCGCCGACCTCGACGAACTCGGGGTCGAACAGCCGGACGCCGACGGCGGAGGCACGGACGGCGGGGTCGTGCAGGCGCAGTTCACCGTCCTTCGCCGCAGCGATCGCGGCCTGTTCCTCGGGGTTCTCATTCGTGTCGATCATGGACGCATCCTCTCCCGCCCCGGAGCCCTCGGCAAAGGGTCTTCGGGTCCCCGTCCGTTGATCGAAGTGGAGACCATGGCATTCCGGGCCGCGGCGTGCCTGGTCGCCTCTACAGTTGCGTCATGGAGTTCAACTGGGGTGACTCGATCAGGGGGCCTTGGCCCGAACTCCCGAGACACCAGCACGGACCCGAGAGGATTCAGCCGGGCCTACCGCCACACACGCCGTGGTGACCTGTTCCTGCACGTCATCGAACGCGGCTGCAGCGATCTCGTCCTCGTAGGCCTAACCGGCCCTCTCACCGGGCGCATGCTCATCGGCAACGCAGACGGCTTCTGGGGTCCGAACGTCTCCTCAGCCCCGGACTTTCTCGCCGGGTACGAACGATGGCTCGACCACATGGCCGCCGGACAGGACAACCGGGCCCTGGAACTCATCTCACCCAAGCTTCCAACGCATCCGATTCGACAGCGGCTCGCCTACTCAGAGTGGCCGCGTCACAGAGCGAGAACGATGCTCATCTGCGGCTCGTGACACGCTTCTTATCGTCACCTGGCATGCGTCGCAGGGGCTCAGAGCAAGTTGCGCTGCGCCGCCACGTAACCGGCCTGGAAGCGGCTACGGGCGTCGAGGGAGTCCATGATCCGGGCAACCGTTCGACGGTACGTGCGCAGTGCCATACCCATTTCGCGGGCCGCGGCCTCGTCCTTCGTGCCCAGGGTCAGTTGGCGAAGCACCTCGCGGGAAATCGGGTTGAGGGCGTCGGCGTCCGGGGGGACGGTGTCGTCCTCCGGCAGGTACGAGGTGAGCGAGCGAACCAGGATTGGGGTAAAGGGCAGGCCGTGGCCTATTAGCGCCCCGTCGCCATAGTCGGCCTGGTTGCGGGCCAAGACGACAATCGACCGGTCGATGATCGCCATGCGGGGGTTGCGTCCCGGGGCCGAGTGGATCTCCAGGCCCTCCATCGCCAGCATCGCCAGGGTGCGTTCCGGCAGCTGGTCCGTACCACGTACCGACGAAGGTACGTACATCTTCACCGCAACACCGGAGTCACCGGTGATGCTGCGTGCCGCCGCGGTGTCCACCTGTTGTTCGAGCTGCTGTTCGCAGGCCGGGTCGTGGCCGGGAAGCGACAGCAGCACCTCCTGGCGCGCACCCTGGATGGCGCGGCGGATCTGCGACGGCCCGGCAAAGTTCATCCTCATCTCACATGCCCCCGTGTGTGTGGCTCGCGCTTCGGCTGCGCGCGGTCCGGGGTCCCCCTGGAAACCGGACGGCGCCGCCACTACCAGGGGGACCCTAAAGATCAATTGCCAGCGATGTCAATTACTTGACAAGCTTTGGCAAGTTCGAAAGTCTGTGGTTAGGTCAAGCCTGCCGCCAGGGGGGAAGGGGCGCCAAGAGGGTGACTCCGCGATACCCGAGAGGTGTGCGCGATGCTGCGCCGCAAGCTGGCGGTCGGTTATGCAACAGGGGAGGAAGATCCATGAAGTTACAGGTTTTCAAGATGATGGTTGTCGTCGGCGCGGCCTTCGCCGCCGTGCTCGGACATGCGGCGCAGGATGGTCTCAGCAGTGACGGCGGTGGTGGCACAGTGACTGCCGCCGACGTGCTGCAGACCACCTCCGCCGGTCAGATCGACTGGCCGTGACGGTATCGTCCAGTCGGCTTCGCCTTCCTGGCATATGCGATTAGGCAAGTCGCAGTGACCAGGAATTGACAGAAGGTGGCCCGAATTGACAAGAGTGTCGCGTGCCCGGCAGCCTGGTCGCCATGTCTAGTCGCCCCGACCGCGTCCCGGAGCAGCCGATGTTCGGGCATCGTCTCCGAACACTTCGCGTGGCCCGCGGTCTCTCGCAAGCGGAGCTCGCCGGTTCGGAGATCTCGGCCGCCTACCTCTCAAGGCTGGAGTCCGGGGCGCGGCCTCCGACGCCAAGGGTGCTGTCCTACCTCTGCACCCGGCTGGAGGTGACGCCTTCCGCCTTCCGCGCCCCCGCGGGTGGCCCGTTGGCACGGGTACTCGCCACGGTCGCCACGGTGGGCGAGTCTCCTCAGCTGGCCGCAGCCCTGGAGAACGCCCTGCAGCAGGAGCAGGACGGCGACGCCGTCCTGCGCTGGCAGGCCCAGTGGCTGCTGGCCCGCTGCTACCAGATGCAGGGCAGGGCGGCCGAGGCGCTCCGGCAGGTCCACGAGCTGACTGAGCTCAGCGACGAGATCGACCTGCCGGACCTCCGGGCCCGGTCCCGGGTCAGGCTCGCCCGCATGTTGCGCAACTCGGGCGACCTCGCGCGCGCCCGCGACCGCGCGAGCGAGGCCCTGTCACTGGCCGAGCAGGAGGACCTGCCGCGCCGCGACCGGGTGGAGGCTCTGATGACCCTCATCTCACTGGACGCCGAGACCGGACAGCTCGTGCAGGCGCGCGAGCGTGCCGACCGCCTGGTCGACACGCTCAACGACGAGATCCCGGTACGGCTCCAGGTGGAGGCGCTGTGGACGGCCTCCACCGTCCGCGTGCGGCACGGCGACCGCTCCGCGGCCGACGAGACGATGCAGAAGGCGCTCGAACGGATGCCGAGCAACGAGGATCCGGTGCTGTGGATGCGGGTCCGGCTCGCCGCCGCGTCGATGTACCTCCAGATGGATCCGCGGGACACCCTTCAGGCACGACTACGCCTGGAGGAGGCGGGGTCGGTGGTGAAAGTCATGGGACTGCCACTCCACCAGTACGAGTTGCTCATCCTTGAGGCGCAACTCGCCTTCCATGAAGGCAGATTCGCTGAGGCACGGGAGATCGGCGACGGACTCGCCGAGCGGAGCGAAGGCCTCGGCATGCGCGAACGCGTACGGCAGCGCATCCTTGAAAACCAGCTCGCCATCATCGAGGGCAACCGGGCGGACGCCGTGGTCGGCATGGAGCGCATCGCCAAGGAGGCGCAGGAGGCTGGCAGCGTCGAACTGTCGGCCGAGGTGTGGCGTGCGCTCGCCGAAGCCCTGAAGCTCGCCGAGGGCAAGGGCCACCGCTGAGCGATTCCCGGACGAGCAGCACGTCCGCCCCCACACAGAAGGGCATCCCCACAGCGTGACCCCGCCCACACAACCGTTCACCACGGTGAACCGACTGTGGCCGGTCGAGGACCCGGCCGTACGGCTGTTCCTCTTCCACCACGCAGGCGGCTCCCACCTGTTCTTCCGGGACTGGAACGGTCTCTTCCCGGCCAACTGGGACGTCGTTCTCATGGAGGCGCCCGGCCGGGGTGTCGGCGGCGGCCGGAGCGCGCACGCTGGCGACCTCCACGCCCTGGTCCGGCACTTCCGGCAGCAGATGGAGCCCTACTTGCAGGCCCCGTACGCCTTCTTCGGACACAGCATGGGCGGACTCGTGGCGACCGAACTGGCACGGCGGCTACGGGTCGCCGACAGGACCGGCCCCTGTTGGCTCGGGCTGTCCGCGTGGGCTGCTGACGAGGCGCTCCCCGGCGGCCCGGCCCGTCACCTACTGCCCGACGAGGAACTGCGCTCCCTGCTCGGCGCCGTGGGCGGAACCCCTGCAGAGATCCTAGAGAGCCCTGCCCTGTGGCGGCTGTTCTCCCCGGCGATACGCAACGACTTCCAGCTCATCGACGGCTGTGATCCGGCCTGCTACGCGCCGCTGGAGGACGTGCCCCAGTCGCTCTTCGGAGGGGAGGGGGACGCCCTCCTGCCCTGGGATGCGCTGGTCGCCCTGGCCGACCGCCTGCCCCGTCTGACTGGTCTGCACCTCCACCCCGGCGGCCACTTCTACCTGCGCCCGCGCCGCCAGGAGGTGGCCCGGCAAATCACCGCCGACCTGACCGGCGTACTGCGGGCCGTCGCCGCGTGATCGAGCGGATCCTGCCCCGGTCTGTGGCCTGCGCGGACACCACGTGCGACGAGGAGCCGGAGGCGTTCCTCTTCCCGCACGAGGAGGCGGCCGTCGCCCGTGCCGTCGCCAAGCGCCGCCACGAATACGCCACGGGCCGACACTGCGTCAGGCTGGTGCTGCACGAGCTCGGCCACCCTGACGCCTCGCTGCTGTCCTTGGAGAGAGGCAGGCCGCGCTGACCGCCGGTGTCGCCGGGCGGTCGCTCCCTCGGTATCGACGCCGATCCCCACCAGCCGGTGGAGGCATACGTCCGCGAGCTCGTCGTCCTCCCGGGCGAACAAGCGGCGCTGCGCGTCCTGGCCTGCCACAGGCCAGAGATCCACTGGGACCGGCTAATGTTCAGCGTGAAGGACTCGGTCTATAGGAACTGGCATCCGCTCGCCCGCCGCTGGCTCGGCTTTCACGGAGGGACCGCTCCACCGAGGGCGGCCCCTGCCTGGTTCGACGGGCACTGGATGCACGCCGACGGCCTGCTCACGTCGGTCGTGCTGCCGGCATCACACCGAGGACTATGATCGGGCCGTTCACCGCTATGCTGTCGCCCTCCCTGCGACCACGCAGGAAGGGCCAGGACTGCCGCGGCAGCCCCGGCCCCGATCATGACCGTGTCGTACGCGGCGGGACGGCGTCCGGTCAGAGGAGGTACTCCTCCAGGGTCGCTTCGCGAGCGCGGCCGAGGATTCGGGTCACGGTCTCGTCCACAGAGAGTGCTCTGTTGTCCAGCCACAGCCCTGCGCCCTCCAGCTCCTCTCGCATCTCCTCCTCCAGGTGCAGCCAGTCACCCAGGACCTGCTTGCCGCGTGCCACGTCGCGACGCAGGGCGACGGCGGAGCCGGGCGCCAGCACCACCAGCCGCAGTGGGACGGCCGGCAGCAGCGCCCGGTACAGGTCGAGCCGGGCCATCGAGGTGACCACGTAGTCGACGACGACCTCGAAGCCCGCCTGCCTGAAGGAGGCGGCCAGCAGACACTGGTGCCGGACGTTCAGCTCGATCTGCCGTTCCGCCTCCTCGTCGTGCTCCGGGCTGGGCGGTACGTCCCCGCTGACGATCAGCCGCTGCAGCTGGTCGCCCTCGATGTGCACGCCGCGGGGGGCCGTTTCAGCGAGTGCGCGGGCCACGGTGCTCTTGCCCGCGCCAGGGATGCCGGTGACCAGCCAGACCGGCGGAACCCCACCGTCGTCGGTATCGGCCGGGGGCCTGCTCACTCGTCCTTCGTCCACGACGCCAACTCGTCGTGGATCTCGCGCAGGCCGTCGATGGCCGCCTGTAGTACGTCCGGTTCGGTGGAGAGGCCGGTCAGCGCCGCTTCGACGCGGGCCTGGTAGTTCTGAGGTGTACGGGGCATCCCTGCGGCCTCGGCCAAGGCGCCCTTCTCGTTGAGGACGAAGCGGCTGTTGTGGGCGAAGACCACCTGGTTCAGGCAGACCACGGCCCGGTACAGCAGACCGGTGACCTGGACCAGGTCGCCGCGACGGGCCGGGGAATGGGCGTTGTACAGGGAGAAGCCAGCCTCCCAGCCGAACTGGTTCACCGTCGTTTCCAGAAGGACGTCCGGGTACGGCGAAACGAGCGCACGCAGGTCGGCGAGCCGACCATGCGGGTCGTAGAGGGGCAGGTTGTGGCAGACCTCGCCTGCATAGATCGTCGACACAAAGCCGTGCGGGTGCCCCGGCTGGTATGCGGTGGTGACGATGCCCTGAGCAGCGTCCCGCACCACCTTTTCCACGCGGGTCTGGTCGCGCAGCAGGATGTCGGTCTTGATCCCGTCGACGACCAGCCACACGCCGCCGTTGATCCACGGCCCCCACTCGCCGTACGAGCCGTGCCCGGCCGGCTCGCCCTCGTCGTCCAATTCCGCGGCGGCGGCCAGGATCAGGTCGAAGTCGGGCCGCGTAACGGGGTCGTAATAGAGGCCGACGTCGATGTCCGAGTCCGAGCGGGCCACACCGCGTGCCCGGGAGCCACCGAGGGCAATGCCCGTGATGCCGGGCAGCGTGGCCAGCCTGTCCCTGATGCGAGCGAGAGTGGAGACCGGCTCGGGCAATTCAGTCGAGATGGTCATAATCAGTTCTCCTGTCGGGACGGGTAGCCGTGGGTGTCGACGGCCACGGTGCGCAATTCCGCGGTGAACCAGGCTCCCGTACGGTCCTGGAGCCAGGTCTCCCCGAGATCGGGCAGCATCTCGGTGAGGCCGATACCGGCCTCGGGATCCTCCGCCGTCTTACGGATGATCTTGGCAAGCATGTTTACCAGCGCGATCGACCCGAAGTCGGCGAACGCCGGCTTGTCTTCTGCCGGCGACTTGTAGAAGACGCGCTCCGGAAGGCCCTGTTCGGCACGCCAGGCCCGCGCGGCCCGGAACCGATCGGGCTCCGACTTCACGTTGGCCCAGGCCAGGTCCGCGGCCCGGAACGACCAGGATTCACGGGAGACCACCATCCTGCCGACAGAGACCCGGGGCCGGTGCGGGGCGGAGGCCAACGGTTTGAACGCGTTCACCGAAGCCGCCGAGAGAAGCTCGCCCATCATCTCCGTCAGGCTGGCGCTGAACGCCTCGCTCCGGGAGCGTACGACCAGTTGGCCCTCCTCCTGGTGCACGAAGAGGTCAGCGAGCGCCAGCATCCGTCCGGGCGCCCGCACCGCGCCGTCCCGCAGCGACCAGTAGGTGTAGGCGGGGGCGAGCAGCGTCGAGGGCGGCGCCAGGCGCGAAGTGACCGCCGGCCAGTCCTTCGGCGGGACGAGGTAGATGCGCCGGGAGCCGTGGTCGGCGCTGTCGGCGGCAAGGAGCGAAGCGGGCACGTCGTGCTGCTCGACGAAGAGTCGGCTCTCCAACGAGTTGAACGCGGTGTGCAGTTCGCCCAGGACCCACTGGTACTCCCCACGTGACACCGCATCGATGTCTGCGGCGGCGATCATCAGATCGGGGGCGTGGTGCACGGCCGTGGCCCAGGGCACCGGGGCGGCCGGGAACTCCTCGCGAACCCGGTCGGCGATCTCCGCCACGGTCACCTGATGGTGGCGTGCGCCGTCCGGGATTCGGAGGATCCGTGCCCAGCGTTCCTGAAAGTCCGCGATGGCGGACTTCACCGGCCCCGGTAGTTGCCGGATGGAGAAGAACAGGTGGGGCGTGGCCATGCTGACCATGTTGTGCAAAGGCATGGCGGGGTCCCCGGTGCGCTGGGACCAGCGGTCGTGGAACCCCGCGAACAGAGCGCCGTAGCCGTCGGCGATCCGGTTCACCAGCCAGCGGGCGCTGTCCAGCATCAGGCCCAGCGGCGGGGCGAGTTCGTCCAGCAGCGGTTTCCCGAGACCGGCGCGCACGTCGCGGACGGTGTCCTCGTACACCAGGGTCCGTCCTGCGTACGTGGCACCGGCGCGGCGGACGGAGGAACCACCGGTGATCTCCTCGAAGGCGGCGTTGAGCCCGTCCATCGCGGCGGCAAGCGCCTCGCAGTCCCCGGCAGCATTTGCGATCGTGTCGCGCGCGTCTACGAGCCGCTTCAAGGTCGCCAGAGCGCTGGTACGCAGGTCCAGGTCTCCAACGAGCTCCAGCTTCTTGGCCAGGGTCTGCTCAGGGAACGCCTCGATCGGACCCGTCAGGTCGATCACCAGCAGTCCACGGTCACGCAGAGAGCCCAGGACGGCGAACACCTCCGGTTCCGACTCCAAGCCCGGCAGGCCCGACCAGAGCAGTTCCTGGGCGATCTCCCGGGCGGTGCGTACGCCGTCGCACAGGCCGACGACCTCGGCCTCCTCCTCGGACAGACCCAGCGGGGGCTTGCCGGGGCGGTGCAGTAGCTGGCCACCAAGCCGGTCGGAGGGCACCGTGCGCGGCGCCAGCCAGGGCAGCATCCGCGGGTCCTCGGACAGGGTTCGCGCCACGGAGTCGATCGCCCATGACTCGAAGTAGACCGTCCGGCGGGCGAGCAGGCCGGGACCGTGGTGAACTTCCAGACCGGTCACGGCGGACGGCTTCCACTCCCCCCAGCCCACCGGACCGAAGAACCCGATGGTGTCGTTCTTCAGCGAGTAGCGCTGGACGTAACTGGTGATGGTCGCCTCGTGGTTGCGACCGCGGACGTTGCGTGGTTCACCGGCCGCTGCCTTGTTCAGGCAGTCCGCCACCAGTTTGCGGTTCTGCCAGGTCACCGCCTCTCGGAAGAGCGGCTCCCGCGCGGTGGCCCGGACGGCGGCGGAGAGCCGTCCGGCAGCCTCGTCGAACGCGGCCAGGTAGGTCTCGTGCTCGGGTGCACCGGGCTTGGCGCCGGTGGCGTTGCGGAGGTCAGCCGCGGCGGCGAGCGCGGGATCGGTCAGCGCGAGCACCCGGTCAGCAGGGAACCCCGCGCTTCGTAGGACGACGTCACGCCACAGATGCCAGCCCGTCGTGCCCAGCGGTACGAGGTGGTCCTCCGGGCTCCGGCCGTCGTGCCCCGTCATCGCACGGCCTCCCGTTCCAGCAGGGCCGTCACCGTGTCGGCCACGGCCTGGTCGTCCAGCAGCAAGGCGCGGGACACGTCGAAGGCGTGGGTAGCGGTGCCGAACCGGGCGGGAACCGTCTGCTGCCGCGACACGATCACCTCCACGGGCCCCCGGGAGGCCGCCCGCACCGGTACGGAGTTCTCGACCCGGCCGGTAGTGGCCAGGTATCCGAGGAAGGTGATGAGCCGCTCGCTCAGTTGTCGTCCGTACTCCGGACCCATGCCGGCGGCCCGGCATGCCTCCGCCGCGACCCGCTCGTACTCGGCGCCGAGCACGCGGGCGAGCGCAGTGAGTCCGTCAGGTCCCGCGCCTGCGGCCGCCGAGAGCGCCTGGCGGCCGAGGTCGCGCGCCCGCTCCAGCCCGGCGTCCGGCAGGAAGCCCTCGAAGGAACGCAGGGCGGCCGTGTAGTAGTCGTGGATCAGCCCGGCGTCTGCGGTGTCCGGGTCGAACACGACCAGCAGCGGCCGCGGCAGCCCCTGTTCCTGGAGGGCATCGGCCAGCGCGCAGGCCAGTGCCGACCCCGAGCAGTAGCCGGCCACGGCCGCCACCCCCGCCCCCTGTGCCGTGGCGTACGAGGCCCAGTCCCGCGCCAGCTTCCGCGGGTCGTCGTTCCCGGCGATGCCGGCGTCGGACCCGGTCGTGAACGTGCGGGGCTCCCACAGCGTCCAGTCCCCGGTGAGGCGGGGCGCCAGCTCGCCGAACCCGGCGGCTGCTCGTCCCGGCCCGAAGTCGACTGCGAGCACCGTGGTGCCGCCCTCCGCGGGCCCCAGACGGCGCCAGTTGCTCCAAGTCATCGGTCACCTCATACGCGAATGCCGGATATCGAATGCCGGTGATTCCGGCGTCAGAGCATCATGGTGTAGCTGGATCATGACCGGCGCCGGGGGACTGGCAAGAACTTGCCGAAATCGCCCCGCCCATCGTGTGGCATGAAGTGGCCAGCGTCAGTCCGGCCTGGTCGGGGGCTGCCTAGTGTGCCGCTACCCCGGTGAGCCGGACGCTCTTGCCCTCCAGTGAAAGGCCCACACCACTTGACGGACACGTCATACGAAACCCACCGCCACCCCGCAGTGGTCGGAGGGGTGGAGGCCGTCCACGTCCGGCGAGTCGCCCAGCAACCGGGGCCCGGGCCGGGGTACGAGCCCGTCGGCCGGCCGGTACAGCAAATAGTCCAGCCGCCAGGTCGGACCGGGCATCGGCATGGTGAGAGCGTCCGACGCACCACCGGCCCCGATCCAGGAGTCGGCCAGCACGCCGTCGGCCAGCAGCCCCTTCATCGGCGCCCCGTCGGCCGGGCAGTTGAAGTCCCCGCAGAGCAGCAGCGGCCGGTCCGCAGGGGCCGCGGCGGCGAGTTCACCGATCTCACCGATCACGGCCGCCCGCACCTCTTCCGGCCCGACCGGCACGTGCACCACCCACAACCGCACTACGTCCAGTACGACCTCCAGGATCGTGGAGTGGCCGCCGAAGGCGCCCGTCATCGACCGCAGTGGTAGTTCGGCCCGGCTCAGCACGGGCCGGCGGCTGAGGACCGCGAGGGAGCCCATCGCCCCGTCCGCCTCAGAGAGCAGGACCTCCCGATGGCCGAGTCGGCGTGCCAGCTCATGGGCGCGGCTCTCGGCCGCGCCGGGCGAGGAGACCACCTCCTGGAGTGCCACGAGGTCCGGGGAAACGGCGGCCAGCTCGCGGTACAGACCCTCGCGCCGCTGCTGCCAGACCCGCTGCTCGTCCAGAAGGCCGAGCACGGGCGACCCCTCGACGACACCGCGCAGCACACCCCGCTCACGCCAGTACCGAGCAGGCAGCCCGGTACCCCAGATGTTGTACGTCGCCACGTGGAACCCGCTGCCCAACCCCATGATCCACACCTTAACGAAGGGAAAACCCCATGTCCCAGCGAGCTCTCGTCACGGGTGCCGGCGGCTTCATCGGCAGTCACCTCGTGACCTACCTGCGCCGACAGGGCTGGTGGGTGCGCGGCGTCGACCAGAAACGGCCCGAGTTCGGCGAGACCGACGCCGACGAGTTCCTCGTCGGCGACCTCCGTGACCCGGCGGTCGCCACCGCCGCAAGCGAGGGCGTCGACGAGGTCTATGCCCTCGCCGCCGACATGGGCGGGATGGGCTTCATCTCCCGGGACCCCGCAACCATCCTGCACAACAACGCGCTCATCAACCTCAACACCATCCGCGCCGCTCAGCAGGCCGGGGTCAGCCGCTACTTCCTGGCCTCCTCCGCCTGCATCTACCCCGAGCACATCCAGGACACTCCGGACGTCACGGCACTGCGCGAGTGCGACGCCTTCCCGGCCAACCCGCAGGACTCCTACGGCTGGGAGAAGCTGATGGCGGAGCTGCTGTGCCGCTACTACCACGAGCAGTACGGCATGGAGGTCCGCGTCGCCCGCTACCACAACATCTACGGGCCCAGCGGGACTTACGACGGCGGCCGGGAGAAGGCCCCGGCGGCGATGTGCCGCAAGGTCGCGCTCGCGCCGGCTGGCGGCGCGGTCGAGGTCTGGGGCGACGGCAGCCAGACGCGCTCCTTCTGCTACGTGGACGACTGCGTCGAGGGCACATACCGGCTCATGCGCAGCAACCACCGCGAGCCGCTGAACATCGGCTCCGACCGCCTCGTCACCATCGATGAGCTGGCCCGCCTGGTGTTCGATGCCGCCGGCCGCGACGACCTCGGCATCGACCACGTCGACGGCCCCCAGGGGGTCCGCGGCCGCAACTCCGACAACACCGAGCTGCGCCGGATCCTGGGCTGGGAACCGGCGGTCACGCTGGAGAAGGGCCTGCTGGAGACCTACCGGTGGATCTCCGACGAGCTCGCCGCCCGGGGTGCCGCGTGACACCGGCCGCCCGGAGGGTTCGGCGGATCGCCCTGTTCGACCTGGACGGTACCCTGATCCGCCCCGGCTCCGCCCTGCAGCGCATGCACATGGACGCGATGGCCGCAGCCATCACCCACGCGACGGGCCGGCAAGACGCCTTCGTATACCGCGGCGGCGAACTCTTCTACCGGGACGTGAATCTGGCCGGCTTCACCGACGCGGGAACCATACGGACCGCCCTGCGGCTCGCCGGGGCCGCCGAGGACGAGATCGCCATGCGGCTGCCCGAGGTCGTCGCGGTCATGGTCAGGCGGCTCGAAAGGACCCCGCTGCCCGGGGCGGGCAGCTCGGCCGGTGATCTGCTCCCAGGCGCCCGCGAGCTTCTCCGGGACCTGGCCGCGGCCGGGTTCGCCCTGGGCACCAGCACCGGCAACGCCCGCGCGGTCGCCGCGTGGAAGCTGCGCGCAGCTGGCCTGGCCGGTCTGCTCGACGACGGCGGCTTCGGCGACACTGCAACCGAACGCGAGGACGTGGCACGTGCCGGAGTGGCGAGCCTGGCCCCGCCCGGTCCGGCCTTGGCGGGCGTACTCGTCGGGGACACCGTCCGCGACGTCACTGCCGCCCACGCGGCCGGCCTCAGGTGCCTGGCCGTCACCACCGGCGCGGCCACCGCCCGGGAACTCCTAGCGGCCGGGGCCGAGGACGTCCTGCCGGGCCTCGACGGCGGTGGCGCGCTGGACAGCGTGATTCGCCTGGCCGGCCCCGGAGCGGTCGGCCGCCCCGAGGTCTCCCTCACCTTCTCCCACGCAAGGACCTGACATGACTACCGCTGACCGGCCCCGCCACATCGACATCGTGATGACCACGATCGGTGACAGCGCGGCCTTCTTCGACGCCTACCGAGGCCTGATCGCCCGGCACGGCGGCGACGAGCGCATCCGGATCGTCGTCGTCCCGGACCGCAAGACCCCCCAGGCCTTCTTCGACGTCTGCGAGCAGGCCCGCGCAGAGGGCCTGGACGTCCTGAGCCCCACCGTGGCGGAGCAGGACGCGCTGCTCGCCCGGCTCGGCGCGCCGACGCTGGTCCCGTACGACTCCGACAACCGCCGCAACATCGGCTACCTGCTGTCCTGGGCGGCGGGAGCGGACCTGCTGATCTCCGTGGACGACGACAACTTCCCCCACGGCGACGACTTCTTCGCCGAGCATCTGAAGGTGGTCGCCGGCGAGCGCTCATACCGCACGGTCGAGGGGGAATCCGGCTGGTGGAACCCCTGCGAGCTGCTCGACGTGACCCCGATGCAGGTCTACCCCCGCGGCTACCCCTACCGGCACCGCGTCCCGGCCCGGGCCACCGTGACCACCGGCCTCGCCGACGTACGCGTCAACGCCGGCCTGTGGCTCGGCGACCCCGACGTCGACGCGATCACCCGGATCGCGGTGGCCCCCGAGGTCCGCGCGCTCACCGGACCGGAGGCGGTCCTCGCCCCCGGCACCTGGGCTCCCGTCAACTCGCAGAACACCGCCGTCCACCGCGACGCCGTCCCCGCGTACTACTTCCCGCGGATGGGCTACCGCGCCACCGGCCAGGTGATCGACCGCTACGCGGACATCTTCAGCGGGTACTTCGTGCAGGCCTGCGCCAAGCACCTCGGCCACGCCGTCCGCTTCGGCACCCCGCTGGCCGTGCACGAGCGCAACGACCACAACCTGCTGCGCGATCTCCAGCAGGAGCTCCCGGCCATCGCCGTCCTGGACGACGTACTGGCCTGGCTGCAGGACGCCAAGCTCGACGGCACCACCTACCACGAGGCCTACCGCTCGCTCTCGCACCAGCTGCAGGACGCGGTGGAGACCATGACCGGTCCCGTGTGGAACCAGGAGCTGCGCGGATTCGTGCACCAGATGGCCCATCTGATGCGCCAGTGGCTGACCGTCCTGGACCGCTCGGCCGACCTCACGCCGTGACGACCGCGCGAACCGTACTGGTGACCGGGGCCACCGGCGCGATCGGCCGCGCCGTCGCCGCCGCGCTGAGCGGCCCCGATACCACGCTCGTGCTGCACAGCAACCGCGACCGGGAGGCGGCCGAGGCACTGGCGCGCGAACTGCGGCCCGGCGCCGCCCGGGTCGAGAAGGTCCGCGCCGACCTGGGCGACCCCGAGGCCGTCACCGCCCTCCTGGACACCCTCGAGGGGACCACCGGCCTGCCGGACGTCTTAGTCAGCAACGCGGCCGTGCTGCGGACCGGTGCCGCGCACCGCATCCGCCTGGAGGACTGGGAACGCACGCTCGCGGTGAACCTGACCGCCGCGATGCTGCTGGCACGCGGCACGCTGCCGGAGATGACGCGGCGCGGCTGGGGGCGGATCGTGTTCACCACCTCCGTCGCCGGGCTCACCGGCTGGCCGTTCCAGGCGGCGTACGCCTCGTCCAAGGCGGGCCTGCTCGGACTGACCAAGACCATCGCACGCGAGACCGCGCGCTTCGGAGTCACCGCCAACGCGGTGGCCCCGGGCTACGTCCCGTCCGAGATGAGTGCGACGGGCGGCGACCGGGCGCGAGAGGCGATCCTCGCCCGGACCCCGATGCGGCGGGCCGGTACGCCGCAGGAGGTGGCGGCGGCGGTCGCCTTCCTCTGCTCCGACCAAGCCTCGTACCTGACCGGCCAGGTCCTGGCCGTCGACGGAGGGATGAGCCTGTGACGTACGCGTTGCTGTTCCCGGGCCAGGGGGCACAGTTCCCCGGCATGGCTCAGCGGTGGTACGAGAAGCACGAGGAGGTCCGGGACCTGTTCGACCGGGCCAGCGAACGCACGGGGCTGCCGCTGCCCACCCTGTGCTTCGGAACCTCCCGTGAGGACCAGGCCCGCACCGACTGGACCCAGCCCTGTGTGCTGACCGCGTCGCTGGCGGGCCTGTTCGCGCTGCGTGCGTTCCTCGCCGAACGAGGCGCCGACCTCGCTCCGGCGGCCGTGGCCGGGCACAGCCTGGGCCACTTCACCGCCCTGGTCGCGGCGGACGTGATCGACGCCGACACCGCCGTCGACCTGGTCCACCGGCGCGGCGAGATCATGTCCACAGCCGCCCACCGGTGCCCGGGCGCGATGGCCTCCGTGATCGGACTCGGCCTCGACCGGGTCCGGCAGATCGTCGCGGACTGTCCCAAGGGCGCGGTCGCCGTCGCCGCCGTCAACGGACCCGACCAGATCGTCGTCTCCGGTGAGCGGGACGCGCTGGCGTGGACGCTGGAGGAGGCCGGGCGCGCGGGCGCGGAACGGGTGGTGCCGCTGGCCATCGGAATCGCCGCCCACTCCGCTCTGATGGCCGAAGCCGAAGAGGAGTTCGCGCAGGAAATCGGCCGACTGCACCTGGCCGAACCCACCGTGCCCGTGGCGCTGAACACCACGGGCACCCTGACCCGCGACCCCGCCGAGCTCAGGTCGGACCTGCTCGTCCACATGACCCGGCCGGTCCTGTGGTGGGACGGCGTCCACGCGCTGCGCGCAGCAGGAGTGCGTCGTCTGCTCGACGTCGGCCCCGGCCGGACCCTCGGCAAGGTACTGCGCCGCGACCTGCCCGACGGCGAGGTCCTCGCCAACGACAAGACCCGAGGGCCGGAGGCCCTGCTGACATGACGATCCGTACGCTGTTCTTTCCCTGGTCCGCCGGCGGCGGCGCCGGGTACACCGGCCGCGGACTGGCCGCCGCCAACCGTCTCGACGAGCGCTTCTCCTGTGCCTTCGGGCCCTCGGCGGTGACTCGGATGGTGGCCGAGGCCGGCTATTCCGTGGTGGGCACGCCGTCGCCCGGCGGCCCGCCGCAGAAGGTTCCGGCCTTCCTGCCGTTCACCGACGTCGAGCGCGTCTTCGCGGCCACCGCCCGTTACTACCGCAAGAGCGTCCTGGCCGATCACCTGGCCCGCGACCTCGCCGCCATCGACGCCTACCGTCCGCACATCGTCGTCACCGACATGCAGCCCACCGCGGTCCTCGCTGCCCGCCTCCGCGGCCTGCCGGTCGTCTCGCTTGCCGACACGGACTTCCTCCACGACACCCCGCACCCCTGGATGCCGTGGAACACCGCCGACCCGAAGAAGCTGCTGCCGCACCCGGACGCGATCGGGGCCATCGGCGAGCTTGCTTCCGAACACGGCCTCGCCCCCGTCCGCCACGTGCGGGACCTGTTGTGGGGCGACCGGACGATCGTGCCGAGCTCGCCGGAGGTGGAGCCGGCGCCCGTCGCGCCCGACGGGCGGAACGAGGCCGTCTTCGTGGGGCCGCTCTACTGGGACCCGCCGGGCCCGCCGTTCCAGCCCGAGCGCAGGGCGGGAACCCGCCACGTCTACGTCACCATCGGCAGCGGTGGCATGGTCACCGAGCGGGCGCTGCGCGAGGTGCTGGCGGCCCTGGACCGGCCGGACCTCACCGTCTTCCTGTCGGCGGGCTTCGCGGCCGCCGACTGGGTGCGGGAGCACCGCAACGTCCAGGTTGGCGGGTTCACCGGGATCACCGGGCCGATCGGCTGGGCCGACCTCGTCCTCAGCCACGGCGGCTACTCCACCGTCCTGGCCTCCCTCGAACAGGGCAAGCCGCAGGTCGTGCTGCCGTTCATGTCCGAGCAGGAGGCGAACGGCCGGTACTTCGTCGAGCAGCATGGCGCCGGACTGGTGGCCCGCACCACGGAGGTCGACCCCGCGGACGGCACCCTCACCTACGTCAACCGGCACGGAGGTCGCACCTCCGACCCGGTCGTCCCGGCCGCGGAGATCGCCCGCACCGTGGACGAGGTGCTGGGTGACGGCGGATTCGCCGAGCGGGCCGGGTATGCCCGGGAGGCCCTGGCCCGGGACCGGGCTGCCGGCGACCTGTCGGAGATCTTCGCCTCCGTCCTGCGCTGACGTCCCGCCCCCACGGGGGCGACGACGAGAGCGGGTGACCCGACCGGGTCACCCGCTCTCGTGCGCGTACCGCCGCCCGCCCCGCCGTCAGAGCACCAGGCGCAGCAGTTCCGAGCGGAGCACCTTGCCGGCCGCGCTACGCGGCAGCGCCTCCACCTCGTACACCGCCTGCGGGACCTTGTACGGCGCCAGCGTGGCCGCCAGGTGCCGGTGCAGCGCCTGGCGGTCGAGCACCCCGTCGACCTCCACGAACAGGCACAGGCGCGTGGCGCCCGGCACCGAGGAGTCACCAACCAGGGCGCACTCGCGGACAGAGGGATGAGCGCTTACCACGGCCTCCACCTCGGTGGCGGAGACCTTGTTCCCGGCGACGTTGATGACGCCGCCCACTCGCCCGAGCAGGGACAGGTGCCCGGCCGGGTCCACGGTGCCCAGGTCGCCGGTGCGGCGCGGGCCGTCCAGGAGCTCGGCCCGCCCGTCGGCGTGGAGGAGCCGGGCGGGGGCGCCGGACACCGTCACGACGACCTCGTCGCCGTGACGGTGTCCGACCGGCTCCACGGAGACGCGGACGCCGTCCACCGCCGGTCCGACCGAGTCTGGGCGGCCCGTGGTGTCGACGGTGAGCATCCCGTACTCGGACGTCCCGAAGTGCTCGACGAGCCGCCAGCCGACGCCGCGCTCCCATGCCGACCGGTGGCCGGGTGTGAGCGGGGACCCCGCCGACACGCACAGGCGCGGGGCGTGGCGCGTCGGCAGCCCGGCCGCGTACCACTGGTAGAGCAGCGGTACGGAGAGCAGGACGTCCACCCGGTGCGCGTCCACGGCTGCCGCGAGCGCCCGGGGGCCGGTGCGCCGGGGCACGCCCACGTAGGTGGCCCCGGCCGTCAAGGCCGTGACGATGCCGCCGCACACGGCGTAGCTGTGGTGCGGCGGCGTGGTGCACAGAACGGTCTCGCCCTCGCGCAGGCCCAGGGCGGCGGCGAAGGCGGCGGAGTTGGCCGCCACCGCAGCCCAGGGACGCTCGACGCACTTGGGCGGCCCGTCCACCCCGGACGTGGTCAGCCCGAGGCCCGGCGTGGCGGTTGGCGGTGCGCCCCGGAAGAGGGCGCGGGCCCGCTCGTGCTCCGCGGGGCGGCCCTCCGCATCGAGCAGTAGCAGACCCGCACCGCGGGTGGCGGCGGCCACGAGGGCCACGGCCACCGTCACCGGGTCGTCGGCCACCAGGTCCTGACGGCCGGAGCCGCCTTCCGTCCGCCACCGCTCCGCCTGTCGCCGGGCGCGCCGGGCCAGTTCGGCGTACGTGACGGAGGCCTCCGCCGACACCACTGCCGGGCAGTCGGGGGCAGCAGCGGCCAGGCCCTCGATCCGTGCGCTCAGCTCGGCGGCGGGGTTCACAGCACCACCATCGCGTCGCGGCGTCCGTCCTCGCCGGGGCGGGAGACCACGAGGGTCGGCCCGTCCGCCCCGGCGAGGGCCCGCAGCAGTCCCGGTGCCGCGTGCAGGACGTCGGCGGCGTGCCGGTCGGCCAGCTGTTTCACCTCAGCCGCGTCCACGCCGCGGTGGACGTCGCCGAACGCACGCGCCCGGCCCCCGGTCTCCGCCCGGCCGGGGGCCGGGCCGTCCGGGCGGAGCACCAGCGCCGTGGCCCGGCCCTTCGGCAGGGTCTCGCCGTCCGGCAGCTCCGGACCGTCGGCGCACGTCACAGCGGCGAACGGGGTCAGTGCCTCGTACTCCGCGACGATCACCTCCGCGGCCCGGCCGGTGCGGATCCGCCGCATCGCGTGGGTCAGCGCCTGGAGTTCCGCGTCCGGGCCCATGAGGGTGGACCCCGCCCCGCCGAGCCCCAGCGCCAGCGCGGCGGCCGACACCAGCGAGTGCGGCGAGTAGAAGAGGAACTGCTCGGGGTCGAGCCACTTGGGGCCCGCCTCGCGCAGTTGCTCGTGCATCACCTCGGCCACGTGCGAGGTGCCGTACCAGGTGGCCGCCGCGATCTCGGTCTCGGCGGGGTCTTCGAGGCCGCCGGCGTGCTCCACCGCGCGCGCGATCGCGGCGGTGAACGCACCGGACAGCTCTCTGGTCAGGGCCGGGGCGTGCTCCCATCCCGCCCGGCCCCGGCCACGCTCGCGCCAGTGCGGGGCGAGGTCGAATTCGGCGGTGGCGCTCCCGGCGATGCGGGCGGCGCGCACCGGGCTGATGACGGTCATGCTCGCTCCCATACGAGTGCAGTGTTGACGCCACCCAGACCGCAGGAGACGGACAGCGCGTACCGGGCCGGGAACTCGCGCGGTTCGCGGACGATGTCGAGGTCGGCGAACAGCTCGTCGGCGGGCTCCGCGCCGGTCGTCGGGGTGAGCGTGCCGTGGGCCAGCGACAGCAGGCACACCTGCGACTCGATAATCCCGGCAGCCCCCTGGCAGTGCCACAGCACGCCCTTGGAGCTGTTCAGCGGCAGCCGGGACAGCCGGTCCCCGAAGACGGCGCGCAGGGCCTCGACCTCGGCCACGTCACCGCGTTTGGTGCCGGGGCCGTGCATGTTGACGAACGACACCTGTGCGGCGTCGATCCCGGCGTCGGCGATCGCCCGGAGGACGGCCACCTCGATGCCGCGCGCCTCGGGGGCGGCCAGGTGCGTGGTCAGGCTCGACGCGCCGTAACCCACCAGCCGGCCGTGCGCCGGGTGGCCCGCGCCCGTGCCCGCCCGGCGCAGCAGCAGGGCGGCGGCAGCTTCCGAGACGGCGATGCCGCGCCGTTCGGAGCTGAAGGGGCGGCAGCCCTGCGGGCTGAGCGTGCGCAGGGATGCCAGACCGTGGAAGCCCGACTCGGAGACGGTGTCGGCTCCGATCACCAGCACCTCGTCGGCCTCGCCGGCGCGCAGCAGGTCCCAGGCGTGTCCCAGCGCCACCGCGCCGGAGGCCGATGCGCTGCCGATGACGGTGGCCGTACCGCCGAGGCCGAGGGCGGCCGCGGCCCGGCGGGCCAGGGTGCCCACGAAGGCCGAACCCGTGGGCGGCGGCCCCGCCTCCAGGGCCTTGGCCAGAGCGTTGCCCCCGGTGTCGGTGGTGCCGACCACCAGGTGGACCCGGGTGCGGTCCTGGACCTGGGCGTCACCGAGGGCTTCCTCGGCGACGGCGTACAGCAGGCTGAACAGTCGGTCGGGCGAGGTGATCTCCTCGTCCCGCGAACCGGGGACCACCCCGACCCGGTGGCTGCTCGCCGTCCCGTAGGGCACCGGCACCCGGTGTGCGCGGCCCGCCAGCAGCGACTGCCACAGCTCGCTGGCACCGTGGCCCGTGGGCCCGACGACGCCGAGGCCGACGACCTCGACGGTCGCCGTCCCGTCCGGGACCGGGTCGTGCGCGGCGGGTTCCTCCTCTCCGGCGGCCGGGCCGACCGCTTCGGCGACGGCCAGCGCGAGCGCAGCGACGGAGACGTCCGGGGCAAAGAGCACCTCGTCATCGATCACCACGCCGGTCTTCTGCTGGAGTTCGGCGGTGAGCGCGATCAGCGCCACCGAGTCCAGTCCCAGGCTCTTCAGCGGCTCCTCGTCGGTGAGCCCGTCCACGTCCGCGGGCACGGTCCGGGCGGCCAGCGCGGCCCGGACCAGTGCCGTGGTGTCAGCCACGGCGCACGGCGGCCTCCGCCGCCCGGAACCCGGCCGCCGTGGCGTCGAGGGCCTTCCTGATGTCCTCCTCGGTCATGGCCCCGCACACGTACCAGTGGTGGTTGGGGTGGAGCAGTACGCCGCGGCGCACGGTCTCCGTGTAGAAGGCGTCCTGGACGCGGGCGCGCAGGTCCTCGTCGGGGTGGGTGAAGCGCAGGAACGGCATCTGCGGCACGCCCACCACCTCAGCGTCGAGCACGGAGGCAGCGACCTGGGCGCGCAGCCCCTCCTGGAACTGTTCGCCGAGGACCTCCACGTGCTTGAGGACGGGCGTGTCGCGCAGTTGGGTGATGGTGGCGACGGCCGCGGCCATCTCGGCGCCGTTGACGTGGAAGGTGGAGCCGATGTGGACCTCGCCAACGGTGCGCATGACCCGCTCGGTGCCGACCAGGGCGGAGATCGGGTAGCCGTTTGCTATGGCCTTGCTGAAGGTGACGAGGTCGGCCGCGACGCCGTACTTCTCCTGGGCGCCGCCCAGGCTCATCCGGAAGCCGGAGCGCATCTCGTCCAGGACGAACAGCGCCCCGTGCTCGTGCGCGAGGTCGGCGGCGGTCTGCAGGAAGCCCTCGGCTGGCGGTTCCACCTCGAACGGCATCATCAGGAGGCAGGCGATCTCGCCCGGGTGGGCCTCGAACTCCGCCCGCAGGCTGTCCAGATCGTTGTAGGTGAAGGTGCCGACCACCTGCTGCGCCTCTTCCGGGACCCCGCCCGGACGGTTGGCGCACCAGTCGTGCCAGCCGTTGTAGCCCCAGCGGATCACCCGCTGCCGGCCGGTGTGCGCCCGGCTGACCCGGACCGCCGCGCTGGTCGCGTCCGATCCGCTCTTGAGCAGGAACACCCGCTCGGCGCCCGGTACGACGGAGGTGAGCAGCTCGGCGAGCTCGACCTGCACCCGCTTGCGCAGGGTGACGGCGAACCCCTCCCGGATCTCCTTGCCGACGGCCTCGGAGACCACCGGATCGGCGTGGCCGAGGATGATCGTGCCGTAGGCGAGGATGAAGTCGAGGTACTTGTTGCCGTCGACGTCCCACACGTACGCGCCGGAGGCGCGCTCGGCGAAGACGGGGTACTCGCCGTCCACGAGCCGGTCGCGCTGCAGGACGTAGCCGGAGTACGCCAGCGTTGCGTCGACCCGGGCGGCCCGCGCCAGCAGGTCCTTCGATCCGCTCAGCGCGAGCGGAGGGGCGGTGTCGCTCATCGGTTGTCTCCCTCGGAGGTCGCGGTGGTGGGCGGGGCCACTGCATCGGCGAAGCACCAGTCGCGCATCCGCTCGACGCGGTGCCACAGCCGGTCGTCGGGCCGGCCCGGCGGGGTGGGGGTCAGCCCCAGTTCGGTGTGGGTGGTGGTCACGAGGCGGGCAAGGGCGGTCCGGACGGAGTCGAAGGCGGGCAGCACCGGCCCGTAGACCGAGGAGTCCTCCGCCCGCTCGCCGGCGAACCGGTGGGCGCCCAGCAGCGCCATGCCCAGGCGCTGGGCCGCGGCGGCCGCCGCCTTCGAGGCGTCCGCGACGGCCGGCGCCGTGTCCTGGACCGACAGGGAGGTCAGGAACAGCGCGGGCTGCAGCTCGCCCAGGACCAGGACGTGCAGCGCGCGGGCCGTCGGTCCGCTCAGGCCTTCGCGCTCCCACCGCGCGGCGAAGCCGCCCAGGGCCGCCAGGTCGTCGGCGGTCCAGCGGGCCATCGGCTCCAGGAGCGTGGTTCGCAGCAACTCGGCGGTGTCGTTCGGGGCGTCGAAGTGGACGGTGGCGAACCGGCAGGCGCCGCGCTTCACCTCCGGCGTGATCTTGATGTGCCGGACGTAGCCGTCCTCGGCCGGTGCGTCGGTGTCGAGGGCCACGAGCCGCGATCCGGCGCACCCGACGACCAGCACCATGTGGTCCAGGAAATGCCGCTTGCCCTCGAACTCGTCCCCGGGCCAGTAGAAGCGGTCGGGCATCAGGATGACCGGGGTCCCGTCCGCGACCAGGCGCTCCAGCTCCGCCCAGTGCTCGCGTCCATCGACGGCGTTGCGCCACCGCAGGCGGCCGGACCGGAACCGGCCCGACTCGCGCCGGCCGCCGCTCAGGTCGAGCGGCTGGGCCAGTGCGCGGGCCACGTCCAGCGGGCCGAAGCCCTGAGCCCGCAGGACCGATTCGGCGCATCGCAGCAGGCAGCTGAGGCCGTCCAGCGGGCCGGTGCGCCAGCCCAGCGACAGCTCCGGGTCGAAGACCGGCCGGACCGGGGCGGCCTGAACCCGGTCAGCCATTGATCCGGGTCGCGATGGTGCCTGCCAGGTCGCTCACGGTCCCATACCGGCCGAGGTCGAAGTCCGTGTCCTCGAAGTCGGCGTCGTCGCTCCGCTCGAAGCTGGTCAAAAGGTAGACGAGGTCGATGGAGTCCACTCCCAGGTCGGCCAGGCCGATCTCCGGGGTGACCGTCTCGGTGACGGAGTCGCGCTGCTCCAGCAGTTCGATGACCCGGTCGAGGATGGTAGCGCTCATGGGGCGTCAGACCTCCACGATCGTTTCGGAAACGGAGATGCCCACGTGGCGGCCCGGCTTGGCGGCGACCGCCATCATCCGGTCGCCCGGCATGATCGTGGTGCAGTTGCGGACCTTGCCCTCGGCGTCGAAGAGCCGCACGTGCCAGTCGTCCTGCACGATGGTGTTGATCGTGGAGTCGCCGATCCGGCACTCGATCAGACGCAGCGGGCGGACCTCGCTCTTGACCCGGCCGACCACGACCGGGCGGGCCCGGCCGGAGGTATTGACCGCGAGCACCGGCTCGCCGGCGCGCAGGTCCGTGATGTAGGCGGTGCGGCCGCCCGGCGTCCACAGGTAGGAGTGCGAGGCGCCCGCGTTGACCCGGAAGGGACGCAGGTTCATGTACGGCAGGTAGTGCACCTCGGCACAGACCAGCAGGCCGCCCGAGGAGGTCGAGCCGACGAGCATGCCCTCGTCCGGCTCGAAGAGGTCCGCCGTGTCCACGCAGCCCCGCACCCCCATGCCGATGGAGCGCACGTCGGTGACCTCGGCGGCCACCAGGTCCAGCTGCTCCGTGTGGAACGCGGCGAAGGCGTTTCCGAGCGCGGCCACGTCCCCCGGGGAGTCGACGCGGAGCAGCATGGCCTCCGGACCGTGCTGGAGGACGCCGCGGGTCACCAGGGCGTCGTTCAGGGACCGCACCCGCTTGATGACCGTGGTCTCGTGGTGCTGCGCCTCGGCGATGATCAGTTCGAGCGGGATGTTGGTCTCGTCGGAGAAGCTGACGACGAGCACGTCCACCAGGCCCAGCGCGGCGACCGCCGCGTTCATGCTGTCGGCGTCCTCGACCTCGATCCACAGGCCGCGCCGCCAGGCCGCGGGCAGCCGGCCCAGCGTGCCGAGGTCCTTGGAGATGACGGTCAGCGGACGCTGGGCGTCCAACCCCTCCAGCTCGGCCGGTTCCTGGACGAGCACCGCGGTGCACACCCGTTCCGGCAGCATGGTCGACGGGACCTGGCCGGGGCTCAGGAGCACGCCCTCGGCGGGCGTCTGGAGGACGTGGGTGAGACGGTCGGGCGTGGACTCGCCGAGGTGGGAGAGGTCGCACCAGATCGGAATGGGGCCGTCTGCGTTAGACATGGGTCGGAACATCCTCGGAGTAGGGGAGCGGGGTGGAATCGGAGTGGACGGCCGCCCGCAGCTCGGTGAGTACGCGCTGCGGGTCGTCGTGCTGGAAGACCTTGCGGCCGACGCAGACGCCCGCGGCACCGGCCCGGAGAGCGTCGGCGACGGTGGCGTGCAGGGAGTCCTTGTCGCCGGTGCGCTCGCCACCGGCGACGACCACGGGCACGAAGCAGCCGTCGACGACGGACGCGAAGGACTCTTCGCTCCCGGTGTACTGCACCTTGACGACGTCGGCGCCAAGTTCGGCGGCGACCCGGGCGCCGTGCGCGACCTTGCCCGGCTCGGCCACCGGGTCCGCGCCGCGCACGTACACCATCGTCAGCAGGGGGACGTCCCACCGAGCGCACTGGCCGGCGATCGCGGCCAGGTCGGTGAGCATCGCCTTCTCCTCGACCGTGCCGAAGGTGACCTGGACGGAGACGGCGTCGGCACCGAGCCGGACCGCCTCGGCGACCGTGCCGGTCAGGGTCTTGTCGTAGCCGCGGCCGGACAGGTCGGTGCCAGCGGAGAGGTGCATGACCAGGCTCGTGCTGTCTGCCAGCTCGGCCGGTATGCGCTGGAGGACGCCCCGATGGGCGATGACGGCGTCCGGCTCACCGGCCAGGAGCGTCGGAAGCGCCTTGTGAAGGTCGGTGATCCCCCGGATCGGTCCGAGGGACACGGGCTGGTCGATGGGCAGCATGACGCTGCGCCCGGAGAACGGAGAGAACAGCCTACGCAGTCTGCGCTCTTTTCCGCTGACGATCATGTCCATACTCCTGCGAGATCTGTCCCGGCCGTTGGCTGAATGGAGCAACAGCTTCGGCCTGGTCACGCGGCGGCCGAGCGGGCTGGCAGTTAGCTGCCAGGGCGCGGTGGGCCGTCGGGGCGGCCTCGCACGCTTTGGGGATGACACAGATCGCAGTACTGGGAGCGGGGCGCATCGGCTCCCTGCACGCCGCCAACCTCCTGGACGCCGAGCCGGGCCTCGACCTGGTCGTCCACGATTCCGACACGGCCGCCGCCGAGGCCCTCGCCGCCCGGATCGGGGCCCGGGTGGCGCACGGCGTCGCGGACGCGCTCGCGGTCCGCGACGGCCTGGTGGTCGCCACCCCCTCGCACACCCACCCCGGCCTGATCGCCGAGGGGGTCGAGCACGGCCTCGCGGTCTTCTGCGAGAAGCCGGTCGCCACCACGCTCGCCGAGGCCCACCGGGTGACGGCACTGGTACGGCGGACCGGCGCCCGTGTGCAGATCGGCTTTCAGCGGCGGCGCGACCCCGGCTACGTCCGGATGCGCGCAGCCGTCGCCGCGGGCGACCTCGGCGACGTCCTGATGGTGCGGGCCACCGCCTTCGACGCGGAGCCGCCGCCCGCCTCCTACCTCGCCGTCTCGGGCGGGATGGCCGCCGACTGCGTGGTGCACGACCTGGACGCCGTGCCCTGGCTCGCCGGCCAGCGGATCACCGAGGTGTACGCGGACGGAGCCGTGCTCACCGAGGGGCCCTACGCGGAGCTGGGCGACCACGACGTGCTGACCGTGCTGCTCACGCTGGAGGGCGGGACCCGCGGAGTGCTGACCGCGAGCCGGACCGACCCGCACGGCTACGACCACCGCGTCGAGCTGCTCGGTACGAAGGGCTCCGCCGCCGCCGGGCTGACGGACCGCACTCCGCTGGCCCTGCTGGACGGCGCGCGGCGGGCACCGGCCCCAGCGGACGGCCACTGGGGGTTCCTGGACCGCTTCGCGCCCGCTTACGCGGCGGAGATGACCGACTTCCTCCGCCTGTGTCGGGGGACCGGCGAGAACCCCTGCCCGCCCGAGGCCGCGCTGGACGCGATGCGCGCGGTGGCCGCCGTACAGGTCTCGCTGCGCGAGGGCCGACGGGTCGCCCTTGACGAGATCGACTGAGACCGTCCCGCGCCGCACGCGACCTCCTCGCGTGCGGCGCCGGGCAGTCAGGAGCCGGTCGTCACGACGGTGTTGCGCACCAGGGCCACCGGTTCCGTCCCGGCCCGCACCGTCACCTCCGTGACCAGCAGTTCGCTCGTCCCGACCCGTTCGATCGAGGACACCCGGACCGCACAGGTGAGCAGGTCCCCCGCGTACACCGGCCGGTGCGCGGTGATGCGCGACTCGCGGTGGCGCAGCGACGCGGGGTCCGCGCCGAAGGCCGGGTCGTCGAAGAGGACCCGTTCCGCCCGGAGCGCCAACGCACCGGTGTACGTCGGCACGGCGAGCACCGCGGGATGGCCGAGCCGGGCCGCGGCCGCCGCGCACCGGCAGGCGGGATGCCGTTCACCGACCGCGTCGGCGAACGCGACCAGCTCGGCCTCCGTCACCCGGTGCACGTGGCGGGGCAGGACCTCAAGGCCCGCGTAGGACCGGTTCAGCACCGCGTCCTCACTCCCGGCCGGCCAGCAGTTCGCGCAGGGCGGCGGCGAGCGCGGTGGCCCCCTCGAGTTCCATCACCCCGAAGTGGCCGCTTTCCAGGACATGGGTCCGGATCCCGCCCGCGTACGGGCCCCAGCCCAGGTCCGATTCCTCCCCGCAGCAGAAGAGCACCATCTCGCCCGGGTACGGCACGGGCGAGAAGGACCGTACGGCTTCGAGGTTCGCCCAGACCGTGTCGAAGATGTCGCCGAGGCGCTCCACGGGGAAGCCAGCGCTGAGGACGTCCCTCTCCACGCACAGCCGGTGCAGGGTGCGCACTGCCGTGTCCCGGTCCGCGCCGCGCAGCACCGAACCGTCCACGTCGGAGCGGTCCGCCTTCAGCACGATCCGGACCACCTCGTCCCACGGGTCGAGGGGGGCGGGGTTCCGCACGTCGGTGTCGACGACCGCGAGGAAGGGCTGCTCCCCGGTCCGTTCGAACAGCAGGCGGGCGCACGTGTGGGCGAGGATGCCGCCCATCGAGTAGCCCAGCAGCTGGTGCGGCCCCTTGGGCCGGAGCCGGACGATCTCCTCGACGTAGGAAGCGGCCATCTCCTCGATGTCCGCCACGGCCGACGAACCGTCGCTGAGCCCGATCGACTGCAGTCCGTACACCGGCTGCTCGTCGCCCAGGGCCTGGGCCAGGGCGACGTAGCGGGACACGTTCCCGCCGATCGGGTGCAGGCAGAACAGGGGCGGCCGGTCGCCTGCGGCGTCGATCGGGACGAGCACGGCCGGTCCGGGGGTCGCGCTGCCCCGCAGCAGCATGGCCAGGTCCGCCACTGTGGGGCTGCGGACCAGTTCGGCTAGCGGGATGTCGTACCCGAAGGCGCTGTTGAGGCGCGCCAGGAGCCGGACGGCGGCGAAGGAGGTCCCGCCGACGCGGAGGAAGCTGTCGTGCACGCCGAAGTCGGAGTGTCCGAGCAGCTCGCTCCAGATCTCACCCAGTTCGGCCTCGACACCGCTGCGGGGCCGGAACGTTGACGTCATACCGCTGCTACTTCCTCTCGATTACATAGGCCACCAGCTGCCGGCCGCCCGTGGGGTCGGCGCGGGTCACCACGACCGCGTCCTTCACCCGCGGATGGCGCCGCAGGACCGCTCCGATCTCCTCCAGTTCGATCCGGTGACCGCGCACCTTGACCTGGCCGTCGGCGCGGCCTAGGAACTCGAAGGTGCCGTCCGGCCGCATCCGGACCAGGTCACCGGTCCGGTACAGCCGCCCGCCGGGGAACCGTTCGGCGGTCAGCTCGGCACGGCCCAGGTAGCCCAGGGCCACGCCGTGACCGCCGATGCACAGTTCGCCGACGACTCCGGCCGGCTGGGCGCGCAGCTCGTCGTCCATCACGAAGGCCGTGGTGTTGGCGATGGGCCGGCCGATCGGGACGGACTCGCCCGGTGCGCCGGGGGCGATCTGTGCGCAGAGGGACCACACGGTCGTCTCTGTGGGGCCATACATGTTCCACACGGTGTCGGCCACCTCGCACAGGCTGTCGGCCAGGTCCCGGCTCACAGCCTCGCCGCCGCACAGGGCCCGGCGGACGCGGGGGCCGCCGGCCAGTTCGGGCACCAGGTGCCGCCAGGTGATGGGCGTCGCCTGAACGGTAGTGACCCCCTGGCCGCAGATCAGGGCCGCCAGCGCCTCGGGGTCGCGGGCATCCCCGGGGCTTGCGATCACCACCCGGGCCCCCACCGTCAGCGGCAGGAAGAGCTCCAGGACCGCGATGTCGAACGACGGACTGGTGAGCGCCAGCATGACGTCGTCGCCGGTCAGGCCCGGTTCGACGGCCATCGAGGCGAGGAAGTTGACCACGGCCCGGTGCGGCACGAGCACGCCCTTCGGCAGGCCCGTCGAACCCGAGGTGTAGATCACGTACGCGGGGTCCTCCCCGCTCGTCGTCTGTGCCGCGGCGGGTGCGTCCGGTCCGGCCAGCGCCTCCTCGACGACCACCACCGGCAGGTCCGTGTCCGGCAGGTCCGCCGCACCCCGTTCCGTGGCGACCACCAGGGAGGCCCCCGAGTCGGCGAGGACGAACTCGGCGCGCTTGCGGGGGTAGCCGGGATCCACCGGCAGGTAGGCGGCGCCGATCTTCCAGGCAGCGAGCATCGACAACAGCATGTCCACCGAGCGGTCCAGGTACAGGGCCACCACGTCGCCCCGGCCCACTCCCTCATCGGCCATGGCCGTCGCCATCCGGGCGGCCGCCCGGTCGAGCTCGGTGTAGGTCAGGTCGCGGCCCACCGATATCACGGCCACGGCGTCCGGGCGCTCGGCGACCCGTCGCTCGAACAGTTCGAGCACCCCGTCGACAGCGGGGACCTCAACGGCGGGGGGCGCGCAGAGGGCGGACGTCCGCTCCATCTCCTCGTCCCCGGCCAGCTCCAGCCGGTCCACGGCGGTCCCCGGGGCCCGGAGGGCGTGCCGGAGCAGCTCGCGGACGTGGCGCAGCAGCAGGTCGGCCGTCTCCGGCGCGAAGACGTCGGCCGCGCAGACGACCGTGAGCCGGGTGGTCTCGCCGTCGGCGCTGTCGACCACAATCAGTTCGAGGTCGACGGCCGAGGTCACCGCGCCGACCTGGACCGGTGCCACGCGCACGCCGGGCAGCACCAGCCCGTCACCGGAGGAGCCGTGGTTGAAGACGGTCTGAAAGACGGGGGCGTACGTCGGGTTCCGCTCGGGCTGCAGAGCGGCGACGAGCTTGGCGAACGGCAGCTTTCGATGCTGCAGGCCTTCGGTGACGGTGCCGCGCACCCGGCGCAGCACATCGGCGAAGGAAATTCCTGGCTCCAGCCGTACCCGGATCGGCAGGGCGTTCATGAACAGGCCGATCAGGCCAGTCAGTTCCGGGGCGTCCCGGCCCGACACCGGCATGCCCACCACAAGGTCCCTCTGCCCGCTGTGCCGGTAGAGGGCCGCCGCCCACGCGGACAGCAGCACCATCGTGGGAGAAACCCGGTGCTGCCGCGCGAAGGCCGACAGCGCGGCCCTGTCGTCGGCGCTCAGCGTGCCGTCCGCCTGGTGGGCGCGGTAGGACAGGCGGGACGGGCGAGCCCGGTCGAGGGGCATGCCGAGCACCGGCGGGGCGTCCTGGAGCTCCTTGCGCCAGTAGGCCAGCGAGGGCTCCCAGTCGGTGGCGGCCTCGTCCTCCACCCAGGCGCCGTAGTCGGTCGGAAGCGGCTCCGGGGTCCAGTCGCGGCCCTCGGCGAGAGCCGCGTACGCCTCGCCCAGCTCCCGGGTGAGCACCCCCACCGACCAGCCGTCGCCGACGATGTGGTGCAGCGTCATCACGATCAGGTGGTGTTCGGGAGACACCTCGTACAGGGTGGAACGCAGCAGTCCCGGCTCCCCGAGGTCGAAGGGCCGGCGCACGTCCCGCGCGGCGTGTTCCAGCGCCTCCTGCGCCGAGGCGACCGGCAGGAAGGTCAGCTCCGGGACGTATCCGTCGTGCACCACCGCGTGCGGCACCCCTTCCACGCCGCGCACCGCGCTGCGCAGGGGTGCGTGGCGGTCGGCCAGGGCGGCGAGCGCGTTCCCGAAGGCCTTCTCGTCCAGCGGGCCGTGCGTCTCGTACGCGACCACGATGTGGTCCACGTTCGTGCCCGGATTTAGCTGTTCCATCAGCCAGATCCGTTCCTGCCCGAGGGACAGCCAGCGCCGTGTGCTCATCGGACGGTCCCGCCTTCCCGCTCGAGCCGGACGGCGCGTGCGCAGGGGCGGCGCACCGGTCCGTGCTCCGTGACCGACGGTGCCACCGGCCCGTGCCGCCCGTCGCGGCCGCGGCGTGACGGCGTCATTGGGAGGCCTCCCCCGCATGCAGCGCCTCCCGTACCTGGGCGGCCAGCGCCTCGACGGTGGGCCGCTCGAAGAAGGCGCGTGACGACAGGGCCACGCCGTGGACGTCGCGCAGCCGGGCGACCACGCGCACCAGGTGGAACGAGTTGCCGCCCAGCCGGAAGAAGTGGTCCTTGGCCCCGATGTTCTCCTGGCCCAGCACCTCGCTCCAGATCGCGATCACGGAGCGCTCGACCTCGTCGCGCGGCGCGACCACCGGGCTGGACGCGGCCTCGCTCGTCAGCGGCTCGGGGAGCGCCTTGGTGTCGACCTTCTTGTTGGGCGTCAGGGGCATTTCGTCGAGTTCGACGATCACTGCAGGCACCATGTAGTGCGGAAGATGCTGTTCGAGATAAGCGCGCAGATCTGCTTCCGGCACGGGACCCTCCTTCTTCGTGCGGACGGGTGATCTGGCCCATCGTGGGTCCGGGCCCGGAGCCCCCCACGACCGTGGCCACAAGTTGCCGCCCTCGTTGACCAGCCCTGTGACCTGGCCTTCCATGGGGACTCCGGCACTGCCCTTCTCGCAGTCCGCCGATGACACCCAGCTTCGTGCCTCGTGAGGGAGAGCTGCCTTGGCCATGGCAGAACCACGTTTCCTGCCGCTCCTGGGGGAGCACCGCGGGCGTTCCGCGATGACCTGCCTGTACCGGTGCGGCAACGCCTGCGCCCACCCCGCGCCCAACACGTCGGGCAACCCGTACTTCGGTGACGTGGTGGCCGAGGGGGTGAGCCGCCGCGGCGCCCTGCGCGGCGCGGGCGCCCTGGTCCTCGGAGTCACCGCGGGCGGCCTCGCGGCCGGTCCCGCCGCGGCCAGCAGCGGGGCCGGTACGGCGGGCACGGGCACGGAGGTCGCGGGCGCCCCCGGCACGGGGACCCGCGCTCCGTCGTTCCCGCCGGTGGCCCCCACCCGTGAGGACACGGTCAAGGTCCCGGAAGGGTACGAGCACGCCGTCGTCGTATCCTGGGGCGACCCCGTCACCCCCGGCAGTCGGCCGCTCGACCCGGCCCGGCTCACCGCCGCCGCGCAGGCCCGGACCTTCGGCTACAACAACGACTACGTCGCCGTGCTTCCGCTGCCCGGCGACGATCGCGGCGACCGCGCCCTGCTGGTGTGCAACCACGAGTACACCAATCCCGAACTGATGTTCTCCGGCTTCACCAGTCTGGACGCGCTGTCCGAGGAGGAGGTCCGGGCGACCGTCGAGGCCTCCGGCATGTCTGTTGTGGAGATCCGGCGGGATTGCGGGTCCGGCCGCTGGCGCCTGGTCCGCGAGGGCGCCCGCCGCCACAACCGCCGGGTCACCCGCTTCACCACGCGCTTCACCGTCACCGGTCCGGCCGCCGGGCACCCGCTGCTGCGCACCGCCGAGGACCCCCGCGGACGCACCGTGTGGGGAACCCTCGCCAACTGCGCTGGCGGCGTCACCCCGTGGGGCACCGTCCTATCGGGCGAGGAGAACTTCAACTACTGCTTCAGCAACGGCGCCCAGGCCCCCGAGGAGCTCAAGCCCAGACTGGCCCGCTACGGCGTCGACGTGAAGTCGCCCATGACCACCCGCGGCTGGTCCCGAGTGGATGAGCGCCTCGACCTCGCCAGGCACCCGAACGAAGTGCACCGCTTCGGCTGGGTCGTCGAGCTCGATCCGTACGACCCCACGGCCACGCCGCGCAAGCACACCGCGCTGGGCCGCATCAAGCACGAGGGCGCCACCGTCACCATCGCCCCCGACGGCCGCGTCGTCGCCTACATGGGCGACGACGACCGGTTCGAGTACCTCTACAAGTTCGTCTCCGACCGCACCTACGACCCCGGCCTCTCGGCCCGCGCCCGCGCGCACAACAGGACGCTCCTGGAGTCGGGTTCCCTGTACGCCGCCGAACTCTCGGCGAGCAGCCCCGGCGAGATCGACGGCAGCGGGACCCTGCCCTCCGACGGCTCCTTCGACGGCCGGGGCCGCTGGATCCCGCTGGTGAAGAACGGCCGCTCCATGGTCCCCGGCATGACCCTCGAAGAGGTGCTGATCTACACCCGGGAAGCCGCCGACCGCGCCGGGGCGACCAAGATGGACCGCCCCGAGGACGTCGAGACCAGCCCGGTCACCGGCAAGGTGTACGCCTCGCTGACCAACAACACCCGCCGCGGAGCCGCCGGGTACGCCGGCGCGGACGAGGCCAACCCCCGGACCGTCAACAAGCACGGCCACATCCTGGAGATCACCGAGGACGGCGGGGACCATAGCACCGAGACCTTCGGCTGGACCCTGCCGATCGTCTGCGGTGACCCCGCCGACCCCACCACGTACTTCATGGGCGGGGACAAGAACGGCGTCTCGTCGATCTCCTCGCCGGACAACCTCACCTTCGACCGGTCCGGCAACCTCTGGATCGCCACCGACTCGGCCTACGCTCTGGATGCCAACGACGGCCTGTACGCCACCGCGCTGTCGGGCCCCGAGGCAGGACGCGTGCGCCGGTTCCTCAGCGCCCCGGTGGGCGCCGAGGTGTGCGGCCCGTACATCACGCCCGACGGCCGCACCGTCTTCGCCGCCATCCAGCACCCCGGCGAGGTCGACGGCTCCAGCTACGACAGGCCCGCCTCCACATGGCCGGACAGCGGGGTGCCGCGCCCCTCCGTCGTCTGCGCCTGGCGCACCGACGGCCGTCCGGCCGGGCACTGAGCACAGGGAGGCACCGACATGTCCCGACCCACCGTGGAGATCGAGAACCTCGGCAGAGTGTTCCGCGACAAGGGCAAAGAGGTCACCGCGCTGAGCAAGGTCTCCTTCCACATCGACGAGGGCGAGGTGGTCGGCCTGCTCGGCGGCAACGGCGCCGGCAAGACCACCCTCACCCAGATCATCAGCACCCTCCTGCTGCCCACCAGCGGCACCGTCCGGGTCTTCGGTCACGACGTCGTCCGGGACGTGAACGCCGTCCGGCGCAGCACTGTCGCGGTCTTCGGCGGCGACCGGGGCCTGTACCGGCGGCTCACCGGGCGGGAGAACCTCGTCTTCTTCACCATGCTCGGCGGCCACGGCCGTCGCGGACTCGCCGCACGGGTGGACGGGGCGCTGGCCGAGGCGGGCCTGGCCGAAGCCGCCGACCGGCCCGTGCAGACGTACTCCAAGGGCATGAAGCAGCGCCTGCACCTGGCCATCGGCCTCGTGGCACGGCCCCGGCTGCTGTTGCTCGACGAACCCACGGTCGGCCTCGACCCGGTCGAGGCCGAGCGGGTCCGCACCGTCGTCGCCGGACTGCGCGACGAGGGCGTGTCCGTCCTCCTCACCAGCCACTACCTGCTCGACATCGAACGGCTCGCCGGACGGGTGGTCCTCCTCGACGGCGGCCAGGTCATCGACTCCATGACCGTCCCCGAGTTCGCGAAGACCGCCGGATACACCGCCACCGTCACGGTGCGCGGCCGGGGCCCCGCGCCCGCCCGCGACGCGACCGCCGGCGACGAGGACTGCCTCGTCGTCGACGAGGTCACCACCGAGGGGTCTGTCTGGACCGCCCGGCTCAGGGTCCGCGACTGGGGCGCCGAGGCGCTCGGCCGGCTCAGCGGCCTAGTCGACAGCAGCGAGATCCTCGGCATGGACGTGGCACCGCTGCGCCTGGAGGACGCCTACGCCCGGTTCGAACTCGGGGGGACGCGCCATGGCTAGCCGTATCGCGGGCACCGCCTGGGTCCTGTGGACCTGTGCCCGGATGCAGATCCGGGAGATGAGCGGGAACCACCTCGGTCTCGTCATCGGCGTCGTCCAGCCCGTCGTGCTCATCCTGGTCACCGTCGGCTCACGGTCCGCCCAGCCGGCCGAGACCGTGACCCGGTGGACGATCGGTGTGCTCCTCACCTCGCTGTGGGCCAGCACCGTCTGGGTGGCGGGGGGCATCCTCCGCCTCGAACTCCACTACGGCACGCTCGCCGCCAGCGTCACCAGTGTGCGCCCCGGCTTCCTGGTCCTCCTCGGAAAATGCCTCGGCGCCACCCTGCGGGGGGTCGCCGTCATCGCCGCGTCCGTGACCGTGACCCTCCTCCTCACCGGTGTGCGGGTCTCCCTCGCCCATCCCGGGTGGCTGCTTCTCGGCAGTGCCGTCACCATCGTCTCCGGGGCGGCGCTCGGCATGCTGCTGGCCTGCGTGCTGCTGCTCACCCACTACGGCCTCCAGGTGTCCGCGGCCCTCATGTACCCGGTGTTCCTGCTGGGCGGCCTCCTCGTCCCCTCCGACCTGCTCCCCGCCTCCGTCAACTGGATCTCCACGCTGATCAGCTTGCGCTGGGCGCAGGAGTTCCTGGCCGACACGGCCGCCGGACACGTCGACCTCGGTGCGCTCGGCACGCTCGCCGCGCTGACCGCCGGCTACTTCGCCCTGGCGATCGCCTCGTTCGTCCGGGTCGTGGACCGCGCACGCAAGGAGGGGACCCTTGAACTGGTCTGAGACGCTGTGGCGGTACTCCGTGGTGGCGCGCTTCGGCTGGTGGGAGTTCCGCGTCGAGAACCCGCCCGTCATCGTGCTGACGGCCCTGCTCCCGCGCGCCGTCCTGCAGTGCCTGTTCTTCACCGTCCTGGGCAGGGTCATCGGCCTCGCCGATCCGGCCTTCGCGTTCACCGGCTCCCTCGCCGTCATCCTGACCCTGTCGGGGGCGGTGGCGGTGATGGACGTCCCCATGCTCGACAAGTGGTGCGGCACCTTCTACCGGATCCGCGGCGGACGGATCCCGGCCTTCCCCGTCTTCCTCGTGCGCTCGCTGCCCTACACCGGGCTCGGACTGCTCTACTGCGTCGTTGCCATGATCGTCGTGACGCCCCTGACCGGGCTCACCGCCATCCTGCCCGCGCTGCTGCCCTGGCTGCCGGTCTACCTCCTGATGGCGTGGACGACCAGCGCGGCCGGGCTGGCCGGCGCCGCCCTGGCCGTCGGACGGCGCGCCGACGGTCTCGCGGGCAACCTGCTGGCCTACCTCGTGCTCCTCGCCAGCGGGGTGCTGCTCCCGTCCGGCCGCCTGCCCTGGGTCGATGCCCTCGGCGCCGTCCTGCCCGTGCGCAACGGGCTGCTCGCCGTCCGGAGCGGCATGGCCGGGGAGCCCTGGGCCGGTCACCTGCTCGCCGAGGCGGCGGTCGGAGTCGGCTGGCTGCTGCTGGCCTGGCTGATCGTCGTCTGGCAGGTGCGCCGGGCCCGAGCGGGCGGCGGCGACGACTTCGCCTGAGGGCCTGACGGCCTGACGGCCCGACCGGCCCGGTCGTACCCCGGCCGCCCCACCCGCCCCCTCGTCCCGGCTTGTCCACCCGAGACTTCCTACGGAGGAAGCGTGCAGAACACCTCGCGGCTCGAGGCTGTGCTCGCCGCCCACCCGGGCGTCGACCGTGCCGCCGTGGTCACCGTCCCGGGCCGTTCCGGCGGTGCGCCGGAAGCCGTCGCCGCGCTCGTGGCGACCGGCCCGGCCGTGCCGCTCGCCGAGCTGCGCGACCACCTGGCCGACCACCTGCCCGCGGCGGAGCACCCCCGGGGATTCCGCTGGCTGCCCGAACTGCCAGAGTCACCGGAGGGAGTCGACCAGGGGGAACTCGTCCGTTCGCTCGCCGCGTGGTGGCGGCGCGCCCCGGACGGTCCGCCGACCCGGTCCGCGGACACCCCGCTCGCCGGGGTGTGGTGGGGCGAACTCGGCCGTGACACCGACCGGCCGGACAGCGGGCACGGCTTCCTGACCCTCGGCGGGCACTCGCTGCTCGCCGTACGCCTGCGCGCCAGGATCGCCGAGGAGCTGGGCGTCGACGTCCCGCTCCGGCTGCTGCTGGTCGAGAACGTCTCCCTCGAACAGCTGGAGACGTACGTGGCCGACGCCCCCCGCACCGCCCGCCCCGCGGAACCGGAACCGGCGCCGGATCCGTACCCCGTGCCCGGCCCGGACGGGAACCACGCACCCTGCCCCAACACCGGCCCCCTGACCCCGGCGCAGCAGCGGCTGCACCTGCTCAGCCACGTGATGCCGGACCCCGCCGCCTACAACGTGGTCGGATCCCTGCGCCTGGCCGGGCGGCCCCACCGTGCCCGGCTGGACGCCGCCCTCGCCACGGTGGTCCGGCGCCATGACCTGCTGCGCGCCGAGGTCGCCGGCCCGGCCGACGGCGAGGCCCGCCTGGTGTACGGGCGGCCGGTCACCCCCGTGTGGCAGACCGCGACCGGCCCCGAGGCCGACGCTGACGCGTTCGTACGCGGGATCGCCCGTCAGACCATCCCCCTGGACCGGGCGCCGCTCTTCCGGGCCGGGCTGCTGGAGTGCACCGACAGCGACGCCGCCTACCTGGTGCTCTCCGTCCACCACATGGTCTGCGACCAGCACAGCCTCGACCTGATGTTCGCCGGCCTGGCAGCCGCCTACACCGGCACCGCCCCACCGGACGATGCCTCCCGCTTCGCCGACCACGCGCGCCGCGCGGTCGCCGACCCCGACGCCGTCCGCGGCTGGCCGAAGGACCTGGAGTTCTGGCGCCGCCGCCTGGACGGGGTGCCCACGCGGAGCGGGCTTCCCTTCGCCCCCCGGCCCTCCGCCGTCCCCGACTCCACCGGCTCCGGCGCCAGCCTCCACTTCGACGCCCGGGCCTCCGAGCGGGTCGACGCCCTGCTCCGCACGCACCGCGCCACCCCGGCCACCCTCCTGCTGGCCTGTGTGGGCCTGGTCCTGTCGGTCTGGACCTCCCGTGAGAGCGTCGTCCTAGGCATGCCGGCCTCGGTGCGCCGCGGCCACCGGGACGAGGACCTCTTCGGGTTCCTGCTCACCACGCTGCCCGTACGGCTCGACGTGGGCGCCCAGACCGACGCCGCTGGTCTGCTGCGGCACGCGGCGGAGCGCTACCTGGAGGCCTACGAACACGGGGCGCCGCCCTTCGACGTCTTGGTGGACGCCCTGGGCCTGACCGGCGGCCCCACGCGCAACCCCCTCTTCCACGTCTGGGTCAACGACGTCACCCGCACCCCGCCGCCCCCGCGCTTCGGGGACCTGGAGGCCACGCACCATCAGCCGCCCGGCCACGCCGCCCTGTTCGACCTGAACTTCTACCTGCGCCGACAGGACGGCTACCGCCTGGAGCTGGTCCACGCCACCGACCGGGTGGCGGGGGACGTCGCCCGCGAGATCCTCGACCAGGTCGGACACGTGCTGACCCGGCTGCTGGAGGAACCGGACACGGCCCCCGAACTGCTCGGACCCGCCCCGGACCCGGCCCCCGCCCTCCCCGCGTACCCGGCCGCACGGCCGCTGGTAGAGAGCGTCCGGGCCAGGGCGGCCGACACGCCCGACGCGGTGGCCGTGGAGCAGGACGGTGTGCCGGTCATGACCTACCGGGAACTCGTCGACCGGGTCGACGCCCTCGCCGCCCGGCTGATGTCGGCCGGAGCCGCTGGCGGCGCCGTGGTGGACGTCGCCTCGCGCCGCACGCCCCGGCTGCCCGTCGCCCTGCTGGCGGTCTGGGCGTCGGGCGCCGTACCCGCCCTGTCGGACGCCGCCCTGCCCGCCGCCCGGCTGGACGAACAGCGGGGCGCGGTCCGGCCCCGCCTGTTCCTGGACAGCGCCACGGCCGAGGCCCCCCGCACGGTGGACGGCCCGGCGCCGGGGCGGTGGCTGCCCGACGCGAGCCACATCCTGTTCACCTCGGGCACCAGCGGGCGACCGGCTGCCGTGGTGGCCGGCCGCGGAGTCCTCGAAGCCTCCCTCGACCGGTACGCGGAGGAGTTCGCGCCGGGACCCGGCGACCGGGTCGCCCTGCTGGCCGGGCCGGGCCACGACCCCCTGCTGCGGGACCTGTTCGTACCGCTGCGCGCGGGCGGCACGCTCGTGGTGCCGCCCGACGGCGCGTTCCGATCGCCCGACCAGCTCGTCCGCTTCCTGGACGAGAGCCTGATCACCATCCTGCACGCCACCCCGGCCCTCCTCGAACTCGTCACCGCGGCCGGCGACCCGGCGGCCCGGCTCGACGCGCTGCGGCTGGTGGTCTGTGGCGGCGCCCCCCTGACGGCGGGTCTCGTACGTCGGCTCCGCCGTCTCACCGGCGCCCGGATCGTCAACGCCTACGGCGCCACGGAGACCCCGCAGATCGCTTCCTGCGCCACCGTCGCCGAATCCGGCCGGGACCCCGACCCGGCCCTGCCCGACACCGCCGTCTTCCCCGTGGGCGACGGATTCGGCGGAAACCGGCTCCTCGTCCTCGACGGGACGGGCCGCCCGGTGGAACCGGGACGCCGGGGCAGCGTCGTGGTCGAGGGGCCGGGGGTGGCCCTGGGGTACGTGGACGACGGCGGGCGCGGCGACGCGTTCACGGCCGGGGCGGGGCCCGGCGTCCGCCGGTTCCGCACCGGTGACCTGGGACGGCGCGACCCAGCGGGCCGGGTCCACGTCGAAGGCCGCGCGGACCGGCAGTTCCTCGTCGACGGCTTCCGGGTGGCCCCGGAGGAGATCGAGGCCGCCGCCCTGAGCCACGGCTCCGTCGCCCGTGCGCTGGCCACCTTCGAGGCCAACGCCGTCGGCGGTGCGCTGACCCTCCACGTGGTGCCGGACGGCGCCGCCCTCCCGGACCCCGGCCGGCTACGCGCCCACCTGCGCCGCCTGCTGCCCGGCCACGCCGTCCCGACCATCGTGCGCGTGGTGGACCGGCTCGGCATGGACCACAACCACAAGGTCTCCGCCGCCGACAGCACCGTCCTGCCCGCCACCACCACCGCCGCCAGGCAGGGCGGCGGCGGGCGCCTCGCGGCGCTCGCCCGCGAGGTGCTCGGCCAGGACCTGGGCCCCGACGAGAACTTCTTCGACGCCGGGCTGACCTCGATCGGGCTCGTGCGGCTGCACGGGCTGCTGCGGGAGCGGCTGGGCCTCGACGTACCGGTGACCGAGCTGTTCGCCCGTCCCACTCTGGGCCGTCTCGCCGCGGTCCTCGATGCCCCCGCCCACAGCCGTTCCGGGGGCGCCGCCCGCGCCCCGGGCCCGGCCCGCTCCGCGACAGCCCCGCCCGGGGCCGGGTCCGCCGCCCGGCGCCGACTCGACATCCGACGACACCTTTACCAGGACACTGGGGAAAACTCATGAACGAACTGCCCGACCCCATAGCCATCATCGGCCTCGCTGGCCGGTTCCCCGGAGCGCGGAGCGCCGACGAGTTCTGGCGCAACCTCATGGCGGGGAGCGACTCCGTCGAACTGCTCGACGACGACGCGCTGCGCGCCAACGGCGTGCCCGAGGACGCGCTGTCCGACCCGGACTACGTCAAGGCGGTCGCCCAGGCCCCCGACCTCGACCGTTTCGACGCCGGGCTCTTCGGCTTCACCCCGCGGGATGCCGAGATCTCTGACCCCCAGATCAGGCTTTTCCTGGAGACGGCGCACGCGGCCCTGGAGAACGCCGGACACGTTCCCGGCTCGCTGCCCGACGTGGGCGTCTTCGGCTCGGTCGGAACCAACACCTACCAGGGACGACTGGCGGACACAGACGGCGGGCGGGCGCGCAGCACCACGGGCATGTCCCGCGGCGCCCTCAACAACGCCGACTCCGCCGCCACCCTCGTCTCGTACAAGCTCGGCCTGCACGGTCCGAGCATGACCGTGCAGACGGCCTGCTCCAGCTCCCTCGTCGCCGTGCACCTCGCCGCCCAGTCCCTGCGCGCGGGCGAGTGCGAACTCGCCCTGGCCGGCGGCGCGGACGTGGAACTCCCCCTCGGCCACGGCCACTACTGGGCCGAGGGCGGGCCGCTCACCAAGGACGGCCGCTGCCGTCCGTTCGATGCCGAGGCCTCCGGGACCGTCTTCGGCAGCGGCGCCGGAGTGGTCGTCCTGCGCCGGCTCTCCGACGCGCTGGCCGACGGCGACCGCGTCCTGGCGGTACTGCGCTCCACCGCCGTCAACAACGACGGCGCCGAGAAGGTCGGCTACACCGCGCCCAGCGTGACGGGGCAGGTCGCCGTCGTGGCCGAGGCGATCAGCATGGCTGGCATCGACGCGGGCGACATCTCCCTGGTCGAGAGCCACGGCACCGGCACCGTACTGGGCGACCCGATCGAAGTCGCCGCCCTCAACAAGGCGTTCCGGATGTTCTCCGACGAACTGGAGCCGGGCAGCTGCGCCTTGACCTCCGTCAAGGGCAACGTGGGACATCTCGGTCACGCTGCCGGCGTCACCTCCCTAATCAAGGTGGTGCTCTCGCTGGTCAACGAGCGCATCCCGGGCAACGTCAACCTCGACCGGCCCAATCCCAAGCTGGAGCTGGACGGCTCCCCCTTCCAGCTCCCCGTCGAGGCCAAGGACTGGCCGAGCACGCCCGGGAAGCCGCGCTTCGCCGGCGTCAGCTCGCTCGGCATCGGCGGCACCAACGTCCACGCCGTGCTGGAGGAGGCGCCGCCGCGCCTGCTGCCGCGGCACGACGACAGCCCCCGCCTGGTGGTGTGGTCGGCCCGCACCCCGCAGGCGGCCGACACCTACCGGGAACGCCTGGCGGGCCACTTCGCGGCCGTCGGCGAGGGCGCGTTCGCAGCTGGCGTCGACACCCTCCAGCGCGGCCGCACGGCCCACCCGGTCCGCGGCGCCACGGTGGCCGCCGGCGCCGCCGAGGCGGTGGCCGTCCTCACCGACCCCCGGTCCGCCGCGATCGTCGGCACCTCCCGCGACCGGCCGGGCGGGATCACCTTCCTCTTCCCCGGCCAGGGCAGTCAGCATGCGGGCATGGCCCACGACCTCTACGACCACGAGCCGGCCTTCGCCGCCCCGTTCGACGAGGTGCTGAACTGCTTCCATGCCGAGGACCTGCCCCTGCGGCAGTGGTGGCGCAAGGCGGCCCGGGACGGCGACCTGCAGAGCACCCTCAAGGCCCAGCCGCTGCTGTTCGCCGTCGAGTACGCCCTCGCCCGGATGTGGATGTCCTGCGGCGTGCGCCCCACGGCCCTGCTCGGCCACAGCATCGGTGAAGTGACCGCCGCGGCGGTCGCCGAGGTGCTGTCCCTGCCCGACGCCGTCCGCGCGGTGGCCGTCCGGGCCCGTGCCATGGAGGCGCAGCCCCCGGGCGCCATGCTCGCGGTGGCCGCTTCCGCCGACCGGGTGCGGCCGCTGATGACCGACGGCGTCACGATCGCCGTCGTCAACGGCCCCGAGCAGGTCGTGGTGGCCGGCGGCACGGAGGACCTGAACGCCTTCGCGGCGGCCGCGCGCGAGGCCGGCCTGGTCTCCCGCCGGATCAACACCTCACACGCCTTTCACAGCCCCGGCATGGCCGGGGCCGCCGACGCCTACCACCGCGCCGTGGCGGGGATGGAGCTGCGGCCGCCGAGCATTCCGGTCTACTCCGCCGCCACCGGCGCCCTGATGACGGACGCCCAGGCCACCGACCCCGCCTTCTGGTCCGGCCAGCTCACCGCTCCCGTCCACTTCGGCGCCGCCCTCGACACCCTGCTCGCCGAGCAGGACCGGCTGCTGCTCGAAGTGGGCCCCGGCCGCACGCTCACCGCCCTCGTCAGGCGCCACCCCGCGGTGCAGGACGGCGGCCACGTCCTTGCCGCCACCCTGCCGCATCGACGCATGCAGTCCCCGGGCGACCGCCGGTCGGTCCTGAACGCACTGGCCGCCGTGTGGACCGACGGACACGACGTCGCCTGGGACGCGGTGAGCGGCGGAGCGCCGTGGCTGCGCACCGAGGTGCCCGGGTACCCGTACCAGCGCGAGCGTTATTGGGCGGAGCCGTCCGTCGACCGGCCGAGCGCCACCGGGCCGGCCGCTATAACGAGCGCGACGGCCGCCCTCCCGGCCGGGCCCGCCGAGCCGCAGGCCGTCAGCCCCTTCTCGATCGCGCGGTGGACCGAGGAGCCGCCGCCCGCCGCCCGCCCGGAACCGGCGCGGGGGCCCCGCGAGGCCATCCACGCCGTCGCCCTGCTCCCCGCCGACCGCACCGCCTCGGTCAACCTGCTCGCCCGTCTGAGCCAGGCAGGGCTGCGCATCGTCCCGGTCTGGGCCGGGGAGGGCTTCGGCGAGGTGGCCGGCGGGTTCACCGTTCGCCCAGCACACGCCGAGGATCTGCGGTCCCTGCTCGACACGCTGGCCGATCGGCAGACCGTGCCGGAACTGATCGTGCACGGCTGGATGCTGGGCGCCGCCGACTCGGCCGCCGACGTGGAGCAGACCCTCGAACTCGGTTTCCACACCGTCACCGAGCTCGTCCGGCAGGCCGGTCGCGCGCTGGGCGGTTCCGCCCAGCCCGCACTCATGGTCGTCACCGAGCGGTCTGTGGACGTCTCCGGCGACGAGCCCGTCGAGGCCGCGCACGCCATGCTGACGGGCCTGGTGCGCACCCTGGCCAAGGAGAACCCGAGAGCGGCCGCGCGCCTGATCGACCTCGGCACCGGGGTGGGAGAGGACGAGACCGTCCAGGAGCTGCGACGCTGGCGCGACAGCGGACTGATCGCCCTGCGGGGGGACCGCCGCTGGCTTCCGGTGGAGACCGGCTACCGACCCGACCCCCTGGAGGCGAATCCGCTTCGCCGAGGCGGTGTCTACCTGATCACCGGCGGGCTCGGCGGCCTCGGCCTGTCCGTCGCCAAGGGGCTGGCGCGCAGCGGGCTGCGCCCGCGCCTGGTGCTGCTCGGCCGGGGCGGTGTGCTCGCCCAGGCCGACCGGGAGGAATTGGAGCATTTCGGAGCCGTGGTCCGGGCACGGTCCTGTGACGTCACCGACACCGCCGCGCTGACGACCGTGGTGGACGAGGTCACCGCGGAACACGGCCCGGTGCACGGCGTCTTCCACCTGGCCGGGATCGCCGGTGACGCCATGGTCCAGTTCTCCGACCGGGCCCGCGCACAGCGCACGCTGGCGCCGAAGGTGGCCGGCGCCCTCGCGCTGTGCGAGGTTTTCGAGGCCCGTCGCACTCTCGACTTCTTCGTCGGTTTCTCCAGCCGCGCCGCACTCGACGGACTCGTGGGCAGCGGCGACTACGCAGCGGGCAACGCCTTCCTCGACGCCTGGATCCGCTCTGCCCGGATCAACGCCGACCGGCTGCTGAGCATCAACTGGCCGTCGTGGACCGACGTGGGCATGGCCGTCGGGGGCCTGGCCGACGACGAGCGCCGCCGACTCGCGGAGAAGGGGGGCTTCCACTGGTCGGTCGACGTCAGCGCCGAGGCCTTCCCCGTCCTGGACGAGCACCGGATGGACGGCACCCCCGTCATGCCGGGCACGGCGTACCTGGACCTGGCCATCGGGGCGTACCGCTCCGATGTGCTGGGCGTCGCCGAGGGATCCGTACGTGTCTCGGACGCCGTCTTCCGCCGCCCGCTCGCCGTCCCGGCCGCCCGCCGCCTGGAGATCGCGTTCGTGCCAGACCCGGTGGGCGGGCACACTTTCACCATCACCTCCACGCCGGTGGGAGGGCCGGGCACGGTGCTGACGCACGTGACCGGGTGGATCGGCTCGGCCACCGCCGAACGGCGTCGGGTGGACCTGGAGGCGCTGCTGGCCTCCGTACCGGACAGCAGTCCGTCCGCGTTGAAGTCTGGGAGGCTGGCCTTCGCTCTGGGGCCCCGCTGGCACACCGTCGAGGAGGTCCGCACCACCTCCGCCGACCGGGAGCTGCGCGTGGTCGCGCTGGCCTTGCCCGAGGAGTTCGCGGCCGAGGCGGGGCAGCACGCCGTGCACCCGACGCTGCTGGACGCCGCTACCGCCTATGCCCGCGACATCGAGCGCGAGGACCCGCACCTGCCCTTCCTCTACCGCGAGCTGACCGTCCACGAGGCGCTGCCGCCGAAGCTGTTCAGCAAGGTGCGCCGCAAGGACTCGGCGCGGGACACTATCGCGGCGGACATCGAACTGATCGCGCCGGACGGCCGGGTCGTGGCCGAGATCACCGGGTTCATGATGCGCAGGATCACCGGGGACGTACTGGGCGGCGCCGACACGGCGGGAGCGGCGGCACCGGCCGGTCTGCGCCCGGAGGGCATCCCCCCGCGGACGGGCCTCGACCTGCTCTTCGAACTGCTGGGTGGACACACCCCGCGGCAGGTGGCCGTGCGGCCGTTCCGGCAGGAGGAGCCTCTGCCCCTCGGGGACGCGATTGCGGAGCCGGTGGCCGAGCAGGTCGCGGCGGCGACGGCGAACGGGGGCGAGACTCCCGCGCCCGCCCCGGACTCCGGTCTTGCCGTGGCTCCTTCCGCGACCACGACCGCTGCTCGCACAGCGAGCGTCGACGACCGGGTGGCCGCCGTGTGGTCGGCCATGCTCGGCATCGGAAACGTCGCTTTGGACGACGACTTCTTCGAGCTCGGCGGAAACTCGCTCACGGCCGTGGAACTGATGTCGCACCTGCGGGCCGAATTCGGTATCGACCTGAGCATCGCAGCGATGTTCGACTTCCCGACGCCGCGCACCCTGGCAAAGGAATTGCGCCGGCTCGGTGCGATCTGATGCGAGTCGGACTGTCATTCCGTGCTTTGGAGAAGAGGTAGTCAGAAACAGTGGTCACCCTGTACACGACCTTCCCGTCGGCGGCTGGTCGCACCTCGTGGGAATTTAGAGAGCGCCTGATCCAGGAGGCCAAATGGGCCGAGGCGGCTGGCATCCGCGGCATGCTCGTCTATAGCGACAACACCCTTCTCGACCCGTGGGCCGCCGCGCAGCTCCTCATCGAGAACACCGTGCGGTTCGTCCCGCTCGTGGCCGTCAACCCGGCGTACATGCACCCGTTCAGCGTGGCCCGGATGATCAGCAGCATCGGCTTCCTCCAGGAGCGTCGGGTCGACCTGAACTACGTCATCGGCGGGTTCCCCCGGCACCTGCGGGAGCTCGGCTGCGGACTCGACCACGACCGGCGCTACGACCGGCTCACGGAGTATGCGGAGATCGTCCGACAGCTCCTAGACGGCGACCGCCCGGTCTCCTACGACGGCCAGTTCTACCGGCTGGATCACGCAACCGTCACTCCGCCGCTCAAACCCGGTCTGAAGCCCCGCGTGTTCGTCTCCGGCACCTCCGACGCCTGTCGCACAGCCCAACGGCGGTTCGGTGCCACCCGGTTGGCCTACCCCCGTGAGATCGGCGAGTACGGAGACGGAACGCCGCTCGTCGACGGCGGCTTCCGCCTCGGCATCATCGCCCGCGACACGGCCGAAGAGGCCTGGGCCGTCGCCCACGCGCGGTTCCCCTCCGACCCGCTGGGCGAGGAGGTGCACGAGATCGCCGCCGAGACCGTCGAATCGCAGTGGCACCTCAGCCTCTCCAGGGACGCATTCCAGTCACCCTCGCCTAAGGACACCTACTGGCTTTATCCGTTCCGCGCCTACAAGACCTTCTGCCCATACCTTGTCGGCACCTACGAGCAGGTCGGCAAACTGCTTGCGCGCTACCTGGCGCTCGGAGTCTCGACCCTCATCCTGGACGAGATCACCGAAGAGACGGACCTGCACCACTCGATGCGCGCGCTGCGCCACGCTCAAGGGGAAACCTCGTGATCCCGCTGTCCCGTCTCCAGCGGGTTTCATCAACCAACTCGATAGGCCGAGCGCCATTCACGGGCTGCGAAACGGTCGGCCCTGCCCCTGGCTCGTCGCACCATCCCGCCGACCTGAGTCCTTCACTCAGGCGGGCAGAAGGGGACCTCGTTGGCGAGTGGTTTGACGGCCCCCAGTGAGCCTGCCCGGCTGATCGTCCACTTTAGCCCAGGCGAGGACGGGCGGTGAGAGGCTGCACCGCCCAGCGCACCGCACGCCCCTCCCACGCCGACAGTTCGATCAGCGGTGATGCGCCCGGTGCCAGATCCGTCCGGGCCCGGGCCGCGGGAGCGGCTGGTGGAGTTGCTGCCGTCGCAGATGGCGGCGCTCAGGGTGTTTGTCGCTCTGGCCGGGCAGTTGAGGACACCTCCGGCGGCGGGGCTCGCCGACCAGGTCCGTACAGCGGTGTACGACCCGGGCGCGGGCCGGTGGCGGTTGTGTCTGACGCGGGCGCAGATGGAGTCGGTGGTGTACGGGTTCTGGCTGCACCGGCTGACCGGATCCGCCTTGGAGGCCAACCGGTTCGGCCGTGACTATGCCGTCATGCACCGTCCGGGCCCGTATGAAGGCACCGGCGTCCGGGCCGTCCACCTGGGCCAGTAGCCCTTCGTGTCGGGACACGCCGGGTGGGACCGGCACAAGAAGCAGGTGTCCATTGCGGGCAGTGCCGCTATGGGTTGTCGTAGCGGTCGTGAAGGATCTTGACGGTGTCGGTCCACGCGCAGTCGGCCTGCTGGGGCAGGTGGTGGCCGGCATGGTTGGCCAGCTGCCGGTAGATCGGGTGCATGGTTCCCGCCTCGGTGGTGATCAGGGCGGTGAGCAGAGCAGGGCGCTGGGGTTTGGGACTGCGGGGGCGAGCGGTGGGCGTGACCCGACGAAGCACCTGCACCTGATCAGACTCCGACAGCTCCCCCAGGTCCTTGACCTGGGCACACAGATCGGCGAAGGCCACGGTCTTCCCCAGCCGGGCCGCGTGCTCCAGGACGTCCCGGACCGCGTCGGCAAGGCCGGCCCCGTCAAAGCGCGAGGGTCGGGCAGCCGCAGGAGGAATGCGCGGCGCCCGGGGCCGCACCGGCGGCTGCGGCGCACGCGGTGCGGGTGCCGACTGCGCCGAAGCGGTCTGCCATGCCTGGACCTGGGCGCGCTGGGCGTCGGTGAGCCATGCGGAAGCCTGTTCCGCGGCCTGGGCGAGCTGGCGGCGCTGGGGAGGTGTGATGATCGGAAACCCGAGGCGTTTCCCTTCCGCGAGGTTGCCCAGCAGCCGCTGGACTCTCTGCAGGGCCTTGCGCTCCTGAAAGGTCGGTTCGCGCGGTGTGGGCAGGCCGACTGCTCGTTCCAGCCTCAGCAGCGCGTCTACTGCTGCCCTGATCAGGCCGTTCTCTTCGGCGGTGGCCCCGCCGCGGGTCACCTCCTCCGCCCGGTTCAGCCAGCGGCGGATCTCCGTGCGGCTGCGCCCGTCACCGACTGCCTGCTCGAGGGCCGCCATGACGTCCGCACGGTCCGGCGAGGGGAAGTCGTGCGTCTCGTCGCGGGTCGCCCGTACGTTCGGCCGGGGCTGCTGCGGCGGGGCCTTGGGCACCTGCATGCCGATGGGCCGCCGCATGGTCCGCAGCCGCCGGACTTCTTCGACCGCAGGGGTGGTCAGTCCCGCGTCGGTGAACTCCACCTCGTGCAGGTCGAACCACTCGGTGGTGCCGCCATGGCGTTCGGTTCCGACCTGGATCCGGCGGCGGGTCCCGTCCGGGATGAGCTGGATGCGGTTGACGTATCCCTGCCGCAGCAGCACGTCCGGGTCGGACGCCAACTCGGGCCCGAGCACCAGCTGGGCGGAGTCCTCTCCCAGCGGTGTGGGTGAGCCGGCGGACTCGGAGAGCAGGACCCGCAGGCCGGTGTGACCGGCGGGGGTGAAGAGCACCTCCCGGCCGATCGATCCGTCGGCCTCGCGCGGGATGGTGGCGGTGGCGGTGACGTCCTGCTCCGCCATCCAGGCCAGCAGCCCCTGCTTGATGTACAGGTGGTCCGCGCTGGAAACCCCGGCCGCTTTCCGGGCGCAGGTGGAGGTGTGCTCGGGATCCGGCCCGTGAGCGAAGTGGCAGGCGCGGTCGGTGTACAGCTTGGTGAAGAGCTGGTGCCCGCACCCGCCCAGCCAGACACCGCACCAGTAGGTCTGGCCGGCATGGTGGGCCCGGAAGTCATCGAGCCCTATGGCTTCCATCGGGAGGACCACAGGGAGCTCGGAATCGGCGTGGCCGATCACTGCGCTCTGCACCCGGCGTCTGTCCAGGGCCATGCAACCTCCAGCCTTACTGGAGACGAGATCCGCCTCCGGCCGGCGCCCTGCCACGCTGCCGGGCGCCCAACTGACTGACGGTACCTCCTGCCACTGACAACACCGGAGGTACCGAGCTGGCCCCCCGTCAGGCGGCGTCGCGCGCGGTATGGTCCCGACAGTCCGGGCAGAGCGTGTGGCCCAAGCGGTCGGCGTCGGCATCGGCCGGCCACAGGCGACTGCATCCGGCGCATGTTGCGAGATTCCGCGCTTGATGGCGGGCGCCGCAGCCGAAGCAGTGCAGCGTGTCGGAGCGCCGGTTGCCGTCCGCGAAACGGGCCCCCTCTACGAAGGCGGGGGAGTCACATTGCGGACATATGAATGTCAAAGCCAACCTACCGTCAGGGCAGCCCAGATAGTCGAACGCGAGCAACTCCGCCGAATCCCAGGATCCGCCGCAGAAGCGGCAGTCTCCGCTGCCCGAGGCGACGATGAGGGTCATCTGCTCGCAGTAGGGGCACATGATGGTCTGGTCTTCCAAGCCGGCGAGCTCGCCGCGGAGCCGGTCGAGTCGCCGTTTGACGTAGGAGCTGATGTGCCTCACTCCGACAGCCACCGGGCCCATGTCGTGCTTGGCTCTCTCGCGCTCGTCTCCTTCCAGCAGCGGCAGGAGTTGGGTGTCCAAGAACCGCATGAGGAAGTCGAGAACCCGGCCGGCGCGGGCTTCGACAGCATGAGCGTTGTGCGTCAGACCGTAATGCTGCAGCGCGTTGCGGTCCCGCGCGAGGTCCTTCAGTGCCTCGACGTCCTTGCGGTCGATGGTGACTCCCGCGATGTCACGCAGACGTTCCACCGTTGCGTCAGTCCCGCAGCTTTCGAAGTCCCCGCTCTCGAACGCCTTCCGTGTCGCCTTCCCGGGATCCTTGAAGACGAGGTTCCAGTGCTCCCGGAGCAGACGGGCCTTCAGCAGCACCTCGGCGGCTGCCTGCAGGTGTAGCACCGCGTACTTGAGATCCCGGGGCTCAACTGCCGACTCGGTCTCGTTCAGGTGCTCGACGACGCTGGCGAGGTAGTCGATTCCGTTGCGGATCGGGGGGAAGTCCAGCTGTCGCGGTCCGGACGGACGATCCGAGGGAGCATGCCAAGGGTCTTCCGCCGCTTCGAGCGCCTCCATCTCCTGGCGGATCAGGAGGCTGCTCCACGGTGCACACACGTGGGCGGAAGTCTCGTCGGCTGTCGACATGAACCAAGGCTAGCCCCGAATCTCCGCTTCCCTGCCGGGTTTTACGACGTCAGGAGGGCCTTTGATCTGGCACTACGCCCTGTCGGTCACCCGCGCCTGTGCAAAAGCCGACGGCGGATGACGACGAAGTTCCGCCAGCGGCCGCGGGTGGATTCTGCGTCATCAAGCCAGGCCGGTGGGGTGTGGCCAGTGGGGAGGGGGAGGCCGGCCATGAAGCAGGCGATGTCGACGCAGTACGCGTATCCGCCGCTCTGCACTTGTGCCCGGAGCCGGTCGATGGTGGCCCGCAGGGCTTCCTGGTCGTCGAGGACGGCCTGGTGGAAGGCGACGGCGAGTTCGAGGGTGGGGATGGTGGAGGTGAGGCCTGCGGTCTCAAGTTCGGTGCGCAGGGTGCGGCCGCGGTCGTCGACGTCCGGGGCGCCGGCGTCGCGGATGAGGGTGGCGATGGCGGTCTTGGCGGCGGTGGCCCGCAGGTCGAGGCCGGCTAGGAGCCGGCGGGAGAGGTCGATTTCGTCGTCGGCCTGGCGGGGGTCGGTGAGGGCGACGGCGAGAGTGCGCAGGGACTGATTGTGCACCGCCTCGCCTGCCTTGGCGTGCTCTTCGGCTTCCAGGCGGCCGGCGAGGTAGAGGCCGGCGGCGCGCTGGGCTTCGCCTTGGAGCCAGTGGATGTCCCCGAGGACGCGCTGCTGGCGGCCTTCCCAGCCGAGCTGATGGGCGGCGGCGAGCGCGGTGGGGAAGTCGCCGGCGAGCCGGGCGGCCTGGGCGAGGCCCCGGCGGGCGGCCGGGGCAAGGCGGCCTCCGTTGTCGGCGACGTGCTGGTAGCCGCGGCGTGATGCGTCGAAGGCGTCGATGTCGCGCTGGGCTTTGGCCCGGTAGTAGACGGCCAGGTCGTGCAGCTCGGTGGGCAGCAGCCGTGAGTCGATGACGGCGGTGAGCCGCTGGACGGTGCGGGCGCGGTGTTCGTGCTGGCGGCGGACGATGGCGCTGAGGGTCTCCACCAGCGCGTCGGCGGGCGTCGACAGCGGCGCCGCGGCGGTGTGGTCGGCGGCGGGCGGGGCGAGGGGTTCCCAGATGGAGTCGCCGATGTAGGCGAAGGTGGCGTCGGTGAGCCAGCCAAGGTCGTGGACGTCGGCGTCGCGGGCCAGGCGCAGGCCCTGGCGCAGGACTCCGACGAGCATGGTCCGGTCGCGGCGGGTGCCGCCGGTCCACTGCCGCCCGAGGGCGGCGAGGGCGCGGTGTGCGGCGCGCTGCCAGTCCTGGTCGGACCAGCGGTCGTCGGTGTGGTCGTCCGCGTTGCGGATCGCGGAGCGGACGACCTGGTGGAGGTGGAAGGGCCACAGCCCGGTCGGGTCCTCGAGGACGAAGGGCCGCTCGGACAGGCGCAGGGCGGCGGCGTCGGTGGGCTGGCCGGCGGCCTCGGTGGCCAGCGGGACGGAGAAAGCGTCCAGCAGGGAGACGGAGCGCAGGACGTGGCGTTCGTCGCTGGTGAGGTCGCTGAGGGTGCGGGAGACGAGGGCGGGGAAGTCACCGAAGTCTTCGGCGGCCGGTGCGCGGCCGGTGCGGCGGATCTCCAGGAAGCGCAGGACGGCCAGGTCCAGGTAGAGGGGCAGGCCGTGGGAGCGGGCGGTGATGGCGCGGCGCAGGTCCTCGCCGATGAGGGGCTGCCCGCTCTGGGCGAGACGGCGGGCGAGGTGGTCGTCGCAGTCCTCCGGGGCCAGGTCGCCGATCAGGATCTGCCGCGCGGCTGGCCCTCCGTGGCCGCGGGCGCCGGGGAGGTGGCCGGCGAGGCCGGGCCATGCGGTCGGTCCGGTCCAGTCGAGCTGTCCGCTCAGGCCTTCCTCGGCCCACTGGAGCCGGTTGCGGCCGGTGATCACGAAGAACGCGTTGGGCATCAGCCAGACGATGCGCTGGAGCAGCCGCTCGAAGTCGCGGTGGGTGCGGTCGCCGACCTCCTCGAAGCTGTCGAAGAGGATCACCGGGGTGAGTCGGCGCTGGGCGGGAACCTGCTGGAGGTCCCAGGCGAGGAGGTGAGTGGCGAAGGACAGCGTGTCCAGGTCGGGTTCGGCGTCCAGGACGTCGGCCAGGCGGGCGCAGCCGGCCAGCGCGCGCACGGTCTGGCGGCGTTCGCGCAGCGCACCGACGAGGGCGGTGGTGACCTGGGCGACGGCGCCGCCGACGGTGCCGGGCAGAGCGAGGGCCTGGGAGGCGTCCGCGAGCGCGGACTGCATCTGGCCGGGCAGGTTGACCGCGTTGCTGAACCGGGAGAGCAGGCCGCCGCGGCGCAGATACTCCTCCAGCGGCTCCCCGGGGTGGTTGCGGTCCCAGTGCCGGCGCAGCGCCAGGTCAAAGGCGGGCATCGGCTGGCCGAGAGAGGCGACGGCCAGGCGGATCGACAGCACCACCCGCTCGAAGTCCGTGCCGGCGGAGCGGGCGAGGTCGATCCGCACGGGCAGCAGCCGGTCGGTCGGCCATGCGGGCGCGCCCCACTGGGCGGGACGGAGCGCGGGCTGGGCGAGCGAGGCCTCGATCTTCCTCGACAGCGTCGACTTGCCGATGCCGCCGACGCCGTGGGCCGCCATGACGTTGTTACGGGGGCTGGTCACGTCCTCGACGTCGAACGAGGGGGCGGCGACCCGCTGGAGGTGGTCGGCGAGCGCCGCGACGACGACCTGCCACTGGACCTGGCGGTTCGTGAAGGCCTCCTGGGCCTCCGCCGTGCGGTCCCCCGCGCCGAAAGCCATCCGCAGGTCCCGCGCCATGCCACCACATCCCCCCGGTAAAGATCACAGACGTTGTCAGCCTAGACAGCTACCCCATCCGGCGCGCGGCTTTCGACCGCGGCTGGAGAGGACGTCGGCAGGCGGTTCGGTTCGACCAGCCTGGTCACCGTTGCCGGCGTACGGCGGCAGCCAGGTGCAGGGGTCCTGGTCGGACTTGGACCGGTTGGAAGCCGCGGAGACCGCGACCAGGGCGCGGGGGTCGTTGAGCGGCTGGTGCCGGAGGGCGCGTGGTGATGGCCCCGTACGTCATCGTCCCCGGACGTCTCCCGGACCGCATCGCCGCGGGCGCCGAAGCGGCCGGGGCGGATCTGGTGTCCGGCGTCCTCGGCGCGGCGCCCGAGCCAGCCCGCCTGCTCCTGCGCCGCTACGACGCGACGTCGCGCGGCGTAACGCTCCTGGCCGCGGCCTGATTCTCGTTCGAGTGAATCAAGGACTCGGCCCAGTTGATCATGGGTAGTCCAGGCGCGAGGTTCCGTGCATCACGCAACGGAATCGATCGTCCTGGCCGCCCCTGGAGGGCAGATGTCCATGTCACGCCGTACGCGCAAGCTCCTCACCACGTCCGCCGCCGCCCTGATCCTTTCCGTCGCGGGGGCGCTCACCGCCCCCGCGAACGCCGCACCCGCCAGCTCGCCGAGTGCGGTGCGGGAGGCCCGGGCGGCGGCGTTCAACGCCAGTGGGGTCTGGACCATCTTCCAGACCAACGCCACCGTGCGGGTGGATCTGAGGCAGGACGCCGCCGGGAACCTCTTCGGATCCACATCGTCCGGAAACACCGTGGGGACCCTGCAGGAGGGCGCCGTCACCGGGAACGACATCTACTTCGTCGTCCAGTGGAACCATGGACCCAGGGGCCGATACACCGGCACGCGCGGCGCGGACGGCCGGCTCTCCGGCCTCACCGTCGACCTGAACAACCCGTCCAGCCAGTCCACCTGGCGCAGCGACCGCACGTTCTGACGCATGCGCCGGCCCTGGCCGCCGCCTCGTCGGCCAGGGCCCCCGACGATGCTGTCAGCGGTTGGCGTCTCGCATGATCTGCGTCATGGCCATCCGAACGGTGGCCACTTCCTCCATGGCAGCTTCGAGGCTCTGCCCCAGCTCGTCCCGCACGGCGGTCACTGTGGCGGGCTGGTCCTCGAGCCGCTGGTTGGCAGCCAGGAGTTCGTTCACCCGCTTGATCAGATCGCCTGTGCCGGCCTGGTCGAGCTGCTGTCCGAGGTTTCGCCGCACGACTCCTTTGAGGTGGTCGCGCTCCTCTCGGAGCGTGCGGATCTCACCGCGGGCGAGTTCAAGGTCGACGGCCAGGCCGGCTGCGCTCGCCCGTGGTCTGCCGATCTCGCCCTGGGCAGCCTTACGGGTCTGGCCCTTGCGGGCATTCTCGATGTACTCCTTGATCTCTGGCTGATAGACGAGCCAGTTCGAGACGCCAGCTGCGCGGGCAACACCGAGCATCGTGATCGGGTCGCCCTCGGCCTCATGTTGTCGACCGTAGACAGGACCTGCGCTCTTTTCTCGCGGCTGTCTTTCTGACGTGACTCGCGAAGCACGTCACCGCTGGTCCGGGCCTTGGCCACTCGGAATCTCCAGCGGAGCGGGCCGAACGTAAAGCGGGGGCTGATGCCGTTGGCCGGCTCAGCCCCCGCTGTGCCTTGCGGTTACCGGGCGAGGACGGTGACGAGGGCGGCGGTGGTGGTGCCGCCGCCCAGCAGCGCGGCCAGAACGGTGGGGGAGAGGTAGAGCTTGAGCTCGAAGTGGCGTCCGACGCGTACGTGGACCGCGTGGCGGCTGTCGTTGCCGGCGTCCTGCGCGGACGGGTCGGGAGGCGGCGTGGCGGGCAGGGTGGTCGACACGGATGGTCTCCTGGGGTTGGCCCGGCGGTGCTGGGGCACCGCACGGGTGTCTGGCGAGTGACAGACCCAGCGGTCGGCGGGCTCCGGCCAGAAGGCCACCGTGCTGGGAGCGTCAGAATGCACGGCCCGTCTACCGCGGGCAACTTCGCTGTGCCTGCGCAGTGTTGGCCCTGGGAACCGGAGGATTCGGGTCTGCGTTTATAGTGCCGAGACACCCCGTCCAAGATCGGGCAAATCGGTTCACTGACGGGCTAATCACCGGTTGATGGTGCGACGGAACGTCAACACCGGCTGCGGCCGCACGGACTCGAATGAGTGACGTCGGGCAACGGACTGCGCACTGTGGGTGTAGCCGAGATCACTTCCCGTCGGGGGGATCGGCCGCCGCCCCCTCCTTCTCTGGCCGGAGCGGGGAGCGGCGGCTCTCGCCAGACATGGCAGCCACGCCTGTGATCCCCCTGCCCACCGAACGGACCGCGAGCTGGTCACGGGCGCCGGGTCAGGCAGGGATGTTCGAGGATATTGCCCCATCGGGTGATCATCATTCGCAGAAGCAGGGAATTTGCTCTCGATCGACGGAAGACCTGGACATCAGTGCCCGCAGCCCGGTAAGGGCCGTTGCACCCGGATGGAGGGACAGGTGTCAGATCGACCTCCAGGCCGTGGGCGCGGTGGCCGCCGTCCTTGAAGTACACCTCTTGCAGTCCCTCGGCGACGATGCCGCGCAGCGCGGCCTCGCCCGCGCCCTGGCCTTGGGCGTCGAGCAGCTGCTGGGCGTAGGCGGCGGGCAGGTGGACGGTGAGCAGGCGAAAGCGCCCGTCGTCGGTGGATCCGCCGGCAGCGGTGTACCCGAACCACGCGCGCAGATCCACGGTGATCCCGGTGGCCGCCGCGTTCTTGCGGGTCCTTGCTGCACGCGGGGCCGCCGGAGGCGCAGAGGGGCGGGGGGGGGGGGGCGCGGCCCCCGGGGGGCGCGGGCGCGCGGGGGCCTGGGCGGGGGGCGGGTGT
>NZ_JBEXXK010000029.1:0-142482 GCF_040630405.1 Streptomyces sp. NPDC005811 | reverse complement strand
TTTGGCACGCTGTTGAGTTCTCAAGGAACGAAAGCTTCCTTTGTACTTGCCTGAGAGACTCTCTCAGGTTTTCCTCCGGGCTTCCCTTCGGTCTTGCGTTTCCGACTCTATCAGATCTTTTCTCGATCCGATTTCCTCGGTGCTTTCCAGGTTCCCGCTCTCGCGTTTCCCTTTCCGGCGGTTCCGACTCTATCAGATCCTTTCGGCGTCTGATTCCCAGTCAGGGGGCTTGTCTTCCGGGCCCTTCGGCCGTTCCGACGAGTGAGACTTTAGCGGATTCCTGGCTCCCGAAGCCAATCGGGGGCCGTGTCCTTTCGAACGCGGATTCCTCATTTCGCGAATACGCATGCCAATGACGCGACGGCAGACAGACACGACTGCTCGTCGAGAAGTGGTTGGTACTTGCGGAATGGCTGTCCGGGGACCGACCGGAGTCGGCGCTCACGTCGGACAACTCGGAGAACACTACGTATCGGGCCGGGGCGTGTCAACCCACGTCCCACGGGCACCCTCCGGGCGTACTGTGGACGTCATGACCACGCGTACGTGCACCCAGCTCTGGTGGGCCGCCTGACGGCGGCCGCGCTCACGTACGCGTTCAACGGCCGCCGCCTCGGCGGCCGTTTCTCGTATCCCCTCCGGGACCTCCGAGGGTCGGGCCGGCCGGGACGGCGGCCTCGACCGGAGAAGTCCGACAGGAGGAGTGGAGATGACGAGGGTCTTCAGCGGGATCAAGCCGACCGGGCATCTGACCCTGGGGAACTACCTGGGCGCCATGCGGCAGTGGGTCCAGACCGACCAGCACCGCGCGGACGCGTTGTTCTGCGTGGTCGATCTGCACGCGCTGACCGTGGACCACGACCCGGCGCGGGTACGGCGGCTGAGCCGGCAGACGGCGACGCTGCTTCTGGCGGCGGGACTGGATCCCGAGCTGTGCACTCTCTTCGTACAGAGTCATGTCGACGAACACGCGCGGCTGTCGTATCTGCTGGAGTGCGTGGCCACCGACGGTGAGATGCGGCGGATGATCCAGTACAAGGTGAAGGCCGCGCAGGAGCGGGAGCGCGGGGGGAGCGTGCGGCTGTCGCTGCTGACGTATCCGGTGCTGATGGCGGCGGACATCCTGGCGTACGGGACCGACGAGGTGCCGGTGGGGGACGACCAGGCGCAGCATGTGGAGCTGGCGCGGGATCTGGCGGTGCGGTTCAACCAGCGGTACGGGCACACGTTCGTGGTGCCGCGGGCGACGGTGCCGGCGGTGGCGGCCCGGGTGATGAACCTCCAGGAGCCGGGGTCGAAGATGGGGAAGAGCGATGACTCCGGGCCCGGGATCGTCTACCTGCTCGATGAGCCCGATGTGGTGCGGAAGAAGATCATGCGGGCCGTCACGGACAGCGGGCGGGAGGTCGTGTACGACCGGGAGGGGCGGCCGGGGGTCGCGAATCTGCTGGAGATCCTGGGCGCCTGCACGGGTGGGAACCCGGCGGAGCTGGCGTCCGTTCATCGGTCGTACGGCGCTTTGAAGGCGGCCGTGGCGGAGGCCGTGGTCGAGGTGTTGAGGCCGGTGCGGGCCCGGCACCAGGAGTTGTGTGCGGATCCCGGTCATGTGGAGGGGGTGCTCCGGGATGGGGCGAATAAGGCTCGGGGGACGGCGCGTCCGGTAGTGGACGCCGCTTATCGCGCGATCGGGTTGCTGCCGCCGGTGGCTGAGGCGGAGCCCGTGGCGGGTGGGGTGCTGAACGCGGCTCGGTAGGCGCGTGGGCTGGTGGCGAGGCGCGAGGCGAAGTGCTGGCGCATCGTGACCTCGCTGCCGAAGCCTGCGCGGCGGGCGACCTCGGGCATGGGGAGGTCGGTGCGTTCGAGGAGTTTCTGGGCTGCTGCGATGCGCTGGTCGAGGAGCCAGCTGAGGGGGGTGGTGCCGGTGGCGGCGGTGAAGTGGCGGGCGAAGCTGCGGGGGGACATACCCGCGTGAGCCGCCAGGTCGGCGACGGTGAGTGGTTCGTGCAGCCGGCGCAGGGCGTGTTCGCGTACGGCGGCGAGGGTGTCGGCGTCGCGGTCGGCGGGCGTGGTCGGGTGCTCGATGAACTGCGCCTGGGAGCCGGTGCGGAAGGGGGCGGTGACCATCGAGCGGGCGATGGTGGCGGCCGCTTCCGCGCCGTGGGAGCGGCGGACCAGCTGGAGACAGAGGTCGATGCCGGCTGCCGTGCCCGCGGCGGTCCAGATGTTGTCGTCCTCGATGAAGAGGGCGTCGGGGACGACGTCGACCCGGGGGTGGTGGCTGCGGAGGAGGTCGATGAGGTTCCAGTGGGTGATCGCCCGGCGGCCGTCGAGGAGGCCGGCCTGGGCGAGGGTGAAGGCTCCGCCGCAGAGTGCGGCGAGGGTGGTGCCGCGGGCGTGGGCGCGGCGGAGTGCGTCGAGGACGGGGGTGGGTGCGGGGGTGAGGTGGTCGTCGAGGCCGGGGACGAGGATCAGGTCGGCGCGGGTGAGCCAGGCAAGGGTGCGGTCGGGGTGCAGGGCGAGTCCGCCGCGCATCGGGACGGGGGTGGTGTCGGTGGCGACGCGGCGCAGGTCGAAGGCGGGGGCGCCGCGGTCGGTGCGGTCGGTGCCCCAGACCTCGGTGATGACGGAGACGTCGAAGGCGCGGATGCCGGGGAAGGCGACGAGGGCGACGCGGTGGGTGGGACGTCCGGGGGCCATGGCTGGCAGTAAACCATCGATCGCTGACTTCTGTACCGCTGTGGCGGGTCGGGTGCCGGCGGCAGGATCGTGGGCATGGACATCGCGGAGAACGCAGCACTGGTGGTCGTGGACGTGCAGAAGGGCTTCGAGGAGGCCGGCTTCTGGGGGCCGCGGAACAACCCGGGGGCCGATGACAACATCGCCGCGCTGATCGACGTATGGCAGGCGTCGGGGCGGCCGGTGGTGTTCGTGCGGCATGACTCGGTGAAGGCCGGGTCGCCGTTGCGGCTGGGGTACGAGGGGAACGAGCTGAAGTCGTACGTGGAGGAGAGGAGGGGGAAGGGTGCCGGTGCCGAGCTGTTCGTCACGAAGACCGTGAACTCGGCCTTCCTCGGGACGCCGGATCTGGGGGCCTGGCTGGGGGCCGCGGGGATCTCGCAGATCGTGCTGGCCGGGATCCAGACCAATATGTGTGTGGAGACGACGGCCCGGATGGGCGGGAATCTCGGGTACGACGTGGTGGTGGCGTACGACGCGACGCACACGTTCGATCTGGAGGGGCCGTTCGGCTGGCGGCGGAGTGCGGAGGAGCTGGCGCAGGCGTCGGCGGTGTCGCTGCACGGGGGCGGGTTCGCGCGTGTGGTGACCACCCGGGAGGTGGTGGACGCGGCGGGGTGACCGCCCCCGTCGCGGGAGGGTCAGTCCTTCTTGCCGGAGGCGAGTTGGCGGCTGCGGTCGCGGGCGGCCTCCAGGGCGGCGATGAGGGCGGCCCGTACGCCGTGGTTCTCCAGTTCGCGGATGGCGTTGATGGTGGTGCCGGCCGGGGAGGTGACGTTCTCGCGGAGCTTGACGGGGTGTTCGCCGCTGTCGCGGAGCATGGTCGCGGCGCCGATCGCGGACTGCACGATGAGGTCGTGGGCCTTGTCGCGGGGCAGGCCGAGGAGGATGCCGGCGTCGGTCATGGCTTCGACCAGGTAGAAGAAGTAGGCCGGGCCCGAGCCGGAGAGGGCGGTGCAGGCGTCCTGCTGGTTCTCGGGGACGCGGAGGGTCTTGCCGACGGAGCCGAAGATCTCCTCGGCGTGGGCGAGGTGGTCGGCGGTGGCGTGGCTGCCGCCGGAGATGACGGACATGGCCTCGTCGACGAGGGCGGGGGTGTTCGTCATGACGCGGACGACTGGGGTGCCGGGGGCGAGGCGCTCCTCGAAGAAGGAGGTCGGGATGCCTGCGGCGCCGCTGATGATCAGGCGGTCGGCGGGGACCTGGCCGGCGAGTTCGTCGAGGAGGGTGCCCATGTCCTGCGGCTTGACCGTGAGGATGAGGGTGTCGGCGGTCTTGGCGGCTTCCGCGTTGGTGACCGGGGTGACGCCGTAGCGGGTGCGGAGTTCCTCGGCGCGTTCCGGGCGGCGGGCGGTGACGAGGAGGTCGGCCGGGGGCCAGCCGCCTCGGATCATTCCGCTGAGCAGGGCTTCGCCGATCTTTCCGGTGCCGAGGACTGCGACTTTCTGCGTCATGGTGCGGGGCCCTCCGGGGGTTGCGTCGTCCGGGTTCATCCTCGCACCGGTGGGGGGTGGGGCGGGGTGCTTGTCCGGTGGGCGGACGACGGTCTTTCGCCCCCCGCCGCCCTCAGGCCGTCCGGCGTCGCAGTGTCGCCGCTCCGAGGACCAGGACCAGGAGGGCGCAGCCGCCGACGATCAGGGCGTCCCGTACGAAGGTCGCCGTCATGTCGGTGTGGGTGAGGACCTCGTTCATGCCGTCGACGGCGTAGGACATGGGGAGGACGTCGGAGAGGGCTTCCAGGGCGGGGTGCATGGTGTCGCGGGGTGCGAAGAGGCCGCAGAGGAGGAGCTGGGGGAAGATCACCGCCGGCATGAACTGGACGGCCTGGAACTCGGAGGCGGCGAAGGCGGAGACGAAGAGGCCGAGGGCGGTGCCGAGGAGGGCGTCCAGGAGGGCCACCAGGAGCAGGAGCCAGGGGGAGCCGATGACGTCAAGGTCGAGGAACCAGACGGCGAGGGCGGTGGCGAGGGCGGACTGGATGATCGCGAGCGTGCCGAAGGCGAGGGCGTAGCCGGCGATGAGGTCGCCTTTGCCGAGGGGCATGGCGAGGAGGCGTTCGAGGGTGCCCGAGGTGCGTTCCCGCAGGGTGGCGATGGAGGTGACCAGGAACATCGTGATGAGCGGGAAGATGCCGAGGAGGGAGGCGCCGATGCTGTCGAAGGTGCGCGGGCTGCCGTCGAAGACGTAGCGCAGCAGGACCAGCATCAGGCAGGGGATGAGGAGCAGCAGCGCGATGGTGCGGGGGTCGTGGCGGAGCTGGCGCAGGACGCGGGCGGCGGTGGCGGTGGCGCGGGAGGCGTTGAGGCCCCGGGTGGGGGCGGGTGCGGTGGTCATCGGGTGGTCTCCTTCGCGCGGGCGGCGTCGGCCGCCTGGTCGACCAGGTGCAGGAAGGCGGCTTCGACGGTGTCGGCGCCGGTGCGGGTGCGCAGGGAGTCGGGGGTGCCGTCGGCGAGGATCTCGCCCGCGCGCATCAGCAGCAGGCGGTGGCAGCGTTCGGCCTCGTCCATGACGTGGGAGGAGATGAGGAGGGTGGCGCCGCGAGTGTCGGCGATGTGGTGGAAGAGGGCCCACAGGTCGCGGCGGAGGACGGGGTCGAGTCCGACGGTGGGTTCGTCGAGGACGAGGAGTTCGGGGGTGCCGAGGAGGGCGACGGCGAGGGAGACGCGGTTGCGCTGTCCGCCGGAGAGGTTGCCGGCGAGGGCGTCGGCGTGGGTGGTGAGGTCGACGTCGGCGATGGCCCGGGTGACGTGCTCGTGGCGGCGGTCGGCGGCGGCGCGGCCGGGGTCGAGGATCGCCGCGAAGTAGTCGAGGTTCTGGCGGACGGTGAGGTCGTCGTAGACGGAGGGGGCTTGGGTGACGTAGCCGATGCGGGTGCGGAGGGTGGGGTGGCCGGCGGGGTGGCCGAGGACGTCGAGGGTGCCGGTGACCTTGGCCTGGGTGCCGACGACGGCGCGCATCAGGGTGGACTTGCCGCAGCCGGAGGGGCCGAGGAGGCCGGTGATCTGTCCGCGCGGGACGGTGAAGTCGAGGGAGCGCAGAACGGTGCGGGGGCCGCGGGCGACGGTGAGGCCGTGGGCGGTGATGGCGGGGCCGGTGTCGGGTGGGCCGGGCGGCTCGGGCACAGAATTCATCATGTGATGAATAATCCTCACGGGGTGGCGGGTCGTCAAGCGGCTCGGGCGGGCCAAGCGGCTCGGGCGGGCGGGTGCCTGGCGGGTGTGCGGCGGGTGCATACGGCGGCGCAGGCGCGCGTGGGTGGGATTGGAAGGGGACGGTCCGCTTCCTGTGCCTCGATCCGCACACGTCCCGGGCGCGAACCCCTGTCCCAGTCGATCTCCTCAACCGACAATGGAATTCATGACGCCGTGCCCTCCCCCGGTGCGGCGCGCCCACGCATCTCCCGTTCCCTACCGGAGGTGCCGTCCGTGCTGTCCCGTCGTCCGCGCGAGGTCGCTCAGGCCGATCTGTGCGCTTCTCTTGTCGTCTTCCTCGTCGCCCTGCCGCTGTGCGTCGGGGTGGCCATGGCCTCGGGTGTGCCCGCCGAGCTGGGGCTGGTCACCGGAATCGTGGGCGGGCTGGTCGCCGGGGTGCTGCCCGGCAGCAGCCTCCAGGTGAGCGGGCCGGCGGCCGGGCTCACCGTGCTGGTCTTCGAGGCCGTCCGCGCGTACGGGCTGGAGTCGCTCGGGGCGATCGTGCTCGCCTCGGGGCTGGTGCAGCTCGCGCTCGGGGCGCTGCGCCTCGGGCGGTGGTTCCGGGCGGTGTCGGTGGCCGTCGTGCACGGGATGCTCGCCGGGATCGGGCTGATCCTGGTCGCCGGACAGGTGTACGCCCTCGGAGACGCGGCCGCCCCGCCGGGCGGGCCCGGGAAGCTGGCCGGGCTGGTGGCGCTGCCGGGGCGGGTGGATCCGGTGGCGTTGTCGGTGGGGGCTGTCACCCTGGTCGTACTGCTGCTGTGGGGGCGGTGGCCTCGCGGGGCGCGGCTGGTTCCGGCGCCGTTGGTGGCGGTGGCGGTCGCGTCGGCGGTGACCTGGGGGTTCGGCCTGGAGGTGCGGCGGGTCCGGGTGCAGGGGCTGTGGGACGTCGTCCGGGTGCCGCAGGCGGCGGATCTCGGGCGGCTGACGGAGGTGGGGGTGATCGGGACCGTCGTGGCGTTCGCGCTGATCGCGTCGGCGGAGTCGCTGTTCAGCGCGGCCGCGGTGGACCGGCTGCACGACGGGAGGAGGACGGACTACGACCGGGAGCTGATGGCCCAGGGCGCGGGCAACGCGGTGTGCGGGGTGCTGGGCGCGCTGCCGATGACGGCGGTGATCGTGCGGAGTGCGGCGAACGTGCAGGCCGGGGCGCGGACCAAGGCGTCGCGGGTGCTGCACGGGGTGTGGCTGCTGCTGTTCACCGCCGTGGTGCCCGGGGTGCTGGGGGTCGTCCCGGTGGCGGCGCTGGCCGCGCTGCTGGTGTACGCCGGGTGCAAGCTCGTGCCGGTGCGCGAGGTGCGTGCGCTGTGGGGCGGGCACCGGGGGGAGCTGCTGGTGCTCGGGGTGACGGCGGTGGCGATCGTCGTGGGGAACCTGTTCGAGGGGGTGCTGGTCGGGCTGGCGCTCGCCGTCGCGAAGACGGCGTGGGAGATCAGCCATGTGCAGGTGGAGACCGAGGACCGGGGGGAGGCCGGGATCGTGGTGCGGGTGCTGGGGCACGCGACGTTCCTGCGGCTGCCGAAGCTGCTGGACGCGCTGGACGCGCTGCCGGCCGACCGGGAGGTGCGGCTGGACCTGGGCGGGCTGCGGCATGTGGACCACGCGTGCGCGGCGGCCCTGGAGGGCTGGGCCACCGCGCGGGAACGGCGGGCGACGGGGCGTCAGGGGGAGGTGGCGGCGGGGAGCCCGGCGTCCTGAGCGGTTTCAGGCCTCGCCGGGTGTGGTGGCGAGGAGGAGTTCGACGTCGTACGTCTCCTCGATCGCGCCGTCGGGGAACGCGGCGAGGAGGTGGCGGCGTTCCCCGGCGAGGAAGGCGGCGGTGTCCTCCTCGTCGTGGACCAGGAACGCGGAATGGCTGCTGATGTTGGCCAGGTGGAGGTCGAGGGGGACGCGGCGGCTCCAGCGGACCGTGCGGTGGGTGAAGTCGAGGCCACCGGTGGGGTCGGCGAGGGCGGCGCGGCTGCCGTCGCCGTTCTTCTGCACGACGTGGTCGATGCCGAAGTGGCGCTGCATACGGTCGGTCTGGGCGTCGATCCACGGCACGTCGACCGCGTGGGTGTTCCACCACAGGGCCAGCGCGCCGCCCGGCCGCAGCACGCGCAGCGCCTCCGGGACCGCGAGGGCCGGGTCGGTCCAGTGCCAGGACTGGGCGTAGGTGAGGAGGTCGAGGGAGGCGGTGGCGAGGGGGAGGTGGTTGCCGTCGCCGCGGACGAGCGGGACGCCGGGGAGGCCGTGGCGGAACTGCGCCGCCATGCCCTCCCCCGGTTCGACGGCGACGACCCGGGCCCCGCGGGCGTGCAGCAGGGCCGTGGCGATGCCGGTGCCCGCGCCGACGTCCGCCACGCGGGCACCGGCCAGGGGGCGGCCGGCGAGCGTCTCGATCGTGTCGAGGAGGGCGGCCGGGTAGGAGGGGCGGTTCGCGGCGTACTGGGCCGCGGCGGCGTTGAAGGAGTGGGCGCGGGCGTGGGTGGATGCGGGTGAGGCCGTCATACGTCCATGGTGAACGGAGGCGAGCGGTCAGGCGGCGGTTTCCCGCGCGCTGAGGAGGAAGGTGACGTCGTCGGCGCCGGTCAGGGTGAGGGTGCGGGCGTCGGTCTCGGCGCGCAGGGGGCTGGAGCGGGGCGGGAAGGCGCGGGTGGGGTCCGCGGAGGCGTCGGTGCCGGACGGACACGCGATCAGGGTGGAGCGCAGCTCGGCGCCGAGGGTGACGGTGCCGTCGCCGAACCTCGCGGCGCCCTCGAAGTGGTTGCAGCCGTCGTAGCCGGAGATCGTGCCGTTGTCGTCCGCCTGTCCGTCCTGTCCGTCCCGTCCACCCTGTCCGTCCTGTCCGTCCTGTCCGTCCTCTCCGTCGAAGCGGATCCAGGGAACGGTGGCCCCCTCGGGGACCTCGTGGCGCTTCCCGTCCACGGTGACGGCGTCGAGTCGCCATACGACGCCGACCAGGGGCGCGGGGCGGGGCTGGGGGGAGACGCGGGCGGAGACAGGGGCGGAATCGGTCGCGCTCCCCGTCACGAAGGGGGTGGCGAGGAGGGCGGTGGCGAGGACGGCACACGTCCGGCTGATGCGTTCCATGACACGGGGACGCCGGGCACCGGTCGGACGTTCAGCGTCGGCGGCGCTTCTTCGACGGGTTGCCGGTGCGCCGCTCGGAGCGCTGCTCGTGCTGCTTGCGCGCGGTCTCGTACTCCGCGCGGTGGAGTTTCTCGCCGGGGGCCTCGATGAGGGCGCGGAAGAAGTACGCGGCGAGGGAGCCGACGAAGCCGATGGCGAGCAGGCCCCGCAGGGAGGCCTGGCGGTCGGGATCGGGGCGTTTGGCGAAGCCGTCCCAGGTGGTGCGGAAGGCGAGCGCGCTGCAGACCGCGAACATGACCACGACGAGCAGGGTGACGAAGCTGCCGGTCTCGGCGATCGCCAGGCCCTCGTAGGCGAAGCGCAGGACGAGGCAGGAGGCGGCGGTGGCGGCGAGTGCGCCGACGGCCACGCCGAGCCGGCGGGCGGTGTAGCCGCGGTCGTGCTCCACCCAGGTGGTGCCGAAGAAGCGCAGGGGCTCGGGGCGGGGGCCGCCGGGGGCCGCCGGCCGGTCGGCGGGCGTGTCCTGCGTGCCGTGGACGTCCCGGGTGTCCCGGGAGCCCGCCGGGGTGTCCGGGGTACCGTTCTCGTCGCTCACGGGACGATTATGGCTCCGGTCGGCGGCAGAGCTCCCGGGTGGGTCGCCTCGGATATCAGGAGCAGCGCGAGGCGACGTAGCCGTCGCTGCCGGTGTGGACGTAGGAGTCGGAGACGTACTCGCCGCTGGCGATGTTGTCCCAGATGTTCGAGGTGCCGTACGGGCCGGTGACCGTCGTGCCGGGCGTCTGGCAGTAGATCGGCACCTTGGAGCCCTCGGCCAGGACGCGGACGACGCTGTAGCCCGTACCGGGGCCGCTGCGGACGTTCAGCCGGACGCCCGGGGCGATCGAGTAGTAGGTGACGGCCGCCGCGGCCGCCGTGACGACGGCCTCCGACGCGCCGGTGTTCTCGGCTTCTTCCACACGGTCGACAGACATGCGAAACCTCCCCCGTTGGACCCCATGACTGCCATGGGGTCACCTTCATTCCCCTAAAACACGCCATGAAACACATGTACGTGATTCGTACGCGGAGGCTAGCAAGCCGCCTCTGTCCCGTTGAAGTCATCGACTAGGCTCCGTGCGTCGCGCGCGCGGAGAACAGCACGGGGGTGGTCCATGTCGCCACAGCGCAACACCGGGCAGGGCGCGGAAGCGGAACTTCCGGAGTACGCCGGTCACTACCGCCTGGAGTCACGGCTGGGTTCCGGCGGCATGGGTGTGGTCCATCTGGCCCGCAGCACCTCCGGGATGAAGGTCGCGGTGAAGGTCGTCCATGCCGACTACGCGCGCGATCCCGAGTTCAGGGGGCGTTTCCGGCAGGAGGTCGCGGCCGCGCGGAGAGTCAGCGGCGCGTTCACCGCACCGGTGGTGGACGCCGACCCGGACGCCGCACGGCCTTGGATGGCGACCCTGTTCATCCCCGGCTCGACCCTCGCCGAACAGGTGAAGCGGAACGGGCCCATGACGTCGGGTGAGTTGCGGCGGCTGATGGCCGGGCTCGCGGAGGCGCTGCGTGACATCCACCGGGTGGGGGTCGTGCACCGCGACCTCAAGCCGAGCAACGTCCTGCTCGCGGAGGACGGTCCCAAGGTCATCGACTTCGGGATCTCCCGGCCGAAAGACAGCGAACTGCGGACCGAGACCGGCAAGTTGATCGGGACTCCGCCCTTCATGGCGCCGGAGCAGTTCCGGCGGCCGCGCGAGGTCGGGCCGGCGGCGGACATCTTCGCGCTGGGGTCGGTGATGGTGCACGCGGCGACCGGGCGCGGGCCGTTCGACTCCGACAGCCCGTACGTCGTGGCCTACCAGGTCGTGCACGACGAGCCGGACCTGACGGGCGTACCGGAGAACCTCGCGCCGCTGGTGGTGCGTTGTCTCGCCAAGGAGCCCGAGGACCGTCCGACGCCGGACGAACTGATGCGGGAACTGCGGTCGGTGGCGGCGTCGTACGACACGCAGGCGTTCATACCGGAGCAGCGGGCGGAGGGTGCGGGCGCCGACAAGGGTGCGGGCGCGCCCGGTGCCGCTTCCGGTGACGCGGCCGACGGGCGGGGTGGGCGGGACGAGCGGGCTGAAAAGACTGAACGGGCCGTACGGGCCGTCCGGGCCGTCCGGGGTGCACAGGCTGAACCGGTAGCACGGGCTGGACGGTTGTCCGCCGGCCCCCGTCGGAGGGTGCGGCGGGCGGCGGTCGTGGCCGGCGCGGTCGGTCTGCTCGCCGGTGGCGCGTTCGCCGCGGTGCAGGTGCTGGGCGACCCGTCGGCGCCGGGCGAGTCGAGTCCCCGGACCACGACGGCCGCGTTCGACGCGTGGGACGTCGGATCGGTGGCGAAGACGCAGAGCACGCCCCAGTGTTCGTACGGGGCGGACGAACTGCTGTGCGGGCAGCCCGGTGTGGTGTTCGCCCTCGATCCGGCCGACGGCTCCCTGCTGTGGAAGCACTCCGTCGCCGACTCCCTGCGCAGCGGGCCGCCGTTGCTGGCCGGGGAGCTGGTCCAGCCGCTGACGGACCCGGACCCGCGGCTGGAGGCGCTCGCCCCGACGACGGGGAAGGTGGGCTGGCGGCGGGACATGCCCGCGCACACCGGGATGCGGGCGGTGGGCGGCACGCTCCTGTTCAGCGCGGCCGACGGAACGGTCACCGCCGTGGACGCGGCCACGGGCGGGACGAAGTGGCGGCACGCGGTCACCGAGCGGGGCGTGCCGTACTTCTCCTCCTTCCCCGGCGACCCGCTGGCCTACGCGGTGAACGTCTCCGACACGGGGACGACCGAGGTCACCGCGGTGGACCCGGACGCGGGCCAGGTGCGGTGGAGCGCGCGGCTGGAGGGTTCGCTGGAGGCGGTCGGCAGCCATGACGGGGAGGTCTTCTTCCTCTCCGACGACCCGACGAGCTCGGACACCGAGGCCGTGGTGCGCTACGACCCGGAGACGCGCAAGACGCGCCGCGTGGCGCTGCCCGTGCCGCGGCAGGCCCCGGCGGCCACCGTGCACGGCGACACCGTCTACCTGATGTCCACCGCGGGGTCGCTGGAGGCCGTCGACACGGCGGCGGGCAAGCGGCTGTGGAGCCTGGAGACGGGCCTGTTCCGCGGTTCGCGGCCGGCCGTCGGGGACGGGCATGTGTACGTCACCGGCGCGGACGGACGGCTGCTCGGCGTGGACGCCCGCAGCGGCAAGCTGCTCGGGCAGACGCGGGCGCGGCTCGGCAAGAACTCCGACCGGGTGGCGGCCTCGCTGCCGGCGCCGCTGCCGGTCGACGGACGGGTCTACGCCGGCGCGCCCGACGGGAGTGTGTTCGCGGTGGACGGGCGGGATCCGGCGAGCTGGTAGGACCTGCCGGACGGACGACGAAGGGGCCGCCTCCTGGGTGGGAGGCGGCCCCTTCGTCCACAGGCTGTGGACCGGCGGTCAGCCCAGCTTGGACACGTCCCGCACGGCGCCCTTGTCGGCGCTGGTGGCCATCGCGGCGTAGGCGCGCAGCGCGGCGGAGACCTTGCGCTCCCGGCCCGACGGGGCGTACACCCCGTTCAACGCCTGCTCACGGCGGGCGAGTTCCGCGTCGTCGACGAGCAACTCGATCGAGCGACCCGGGATGTCGATGCGGATGCGGTCGCCGTCCCGGACCAGGGCGATGGTGCCGCCGGAGGCCGCCTCGGGGGACGCGTGGCCGATGGACAGGCCCGAGGTGCCGCCGGAGAAGCGGCCGTCGGTGATCAGCGCGCAGGTCTTGCCGAGGCCGCGGCCCTTGAGGAAGGACGTCGGGTAGAGCATCTCCTGCATCCCGGGGCCGCCCTTGGGGCCCTCGTAGCGGATGACGACGACGTCGCCGTGGGTGACCTGCTTGTTGAGGATCTTCTCGACGGCCTCCTCCTGCGACTCGCAGACGACCGCGGGGCCCTCGAAGGTCCAGATCGACTCGTCGACGCCGGCCGTCTTGACGACACAGCCGTCGACGGCGAGGTTGCCGCGCAGGACCGCGAGGCCGCCGTCCTTGGAGTAGGCGTGCTCGGCGGAGCGGATGCAGCCGCCCTCGGCGTCGTCGTCGAGGGTCTCCCAGCGCTCGGACTGGGAGAAGGCCTCGGCGGAGCGGACGCAGCCGGGCGCGGCGTGCCACAGTTCCACGGCCTCGGCGGACGGGGAGCCGCCGCGCACGTCCCAGGTCTTCATCCAGTCCGCCAGGGACGGGCTGTGGACGGCGTGCACGTCCTCGTTGAGCAGGCCCGCGCGGTGCAGTTCGCCGAGGAGGGCGGGGATGCCGCCGGCGCGGTGCACGTCCTCCATGTAGTACGTGCGGTTCTTGGCGACGTTGGGCGCGACCTTCGCCAGGCACGGCACCCGGCGCGAGACGGCGTCGATCTCCTCCAGGCCGAACCGGACGCCCGCCTCCTGGGCCGCGGCCAGCAGGTGCAGGATCGTGTTGGTGGAGCCGCCCATCGCGATGTCCAGCGCCATGGCGTTCTCGAACGCGGCGAAGGTCGCGACGTTGCGCGGCAGGACCGTCTCGTCGTCCTGCTCGTAGTAGCGGCGGGTGATGTCCATGACCGTGCGCGCGGCGTCGACGTAGAGCTGCTTGCGCGCGGTGTGGGTGGCGAGGACCGAGCCGTTGCCGGGCAGGGAGAGACCGATGGCCTCGGTCAGGCAGTTCATCGAGTTGGCGGTGAACATGCCGGAACAGGAGCCGCAGGTCGGACAGGCGTTCTCCTCGATGCGGCGGATGTCCTCGTCCGAGATCTTGTCGTTCACGGCGTCGGAGATCGCGTCGACCAGGTCGAGGGTGCGGACCGTGCCGTCGACGAGCGTGGCGCGGCCGGACTCCATGGGGCCGCCGGAGACGAAGACCGTCGGGATGTTCAGCCGCAGGGCGGCCATGAGCATGCCCGGGGTGATCTTGTCGCAGTTGGAGATGCAGACCAGGGCGTCGGCGCAGTGGGCCTCGACCATGTACTCGACCGAGTCGGCGATCAGGTCGCGGGAGGGCAGGCTGTAGAGCATGCCGCCGTGGCCCATGGCGATGCCGTCGTCGACGGCGATCGTGTTGAACTCGCGCGGGATGCCGCCGGCCTCGGTGATCGCCTCGCTGACGATCCGGCCGACCGGCTGGAGGTGGGTGTGGCCGGGCACGAACTCGGTGAAGCTGTTGGCCACCGCGATGATCGGCTTCCGGCCGATGTCCGCACCGGGTACACCGGAGGCGCGCATAAGGGCGCGGGCGCCCGCCATGTTGCGGCCGTGGGTGACTGTGCGGGACCTCAGCTCGGGCATCGTCGCTCGCTCCTTGAGACTTCTAGGGCTGCTCTCAGACATACAGGGCTGTTCATGAGCGTACGCCGTGCATCCAGGGTGCGGGACGAGGTGTCCGAAATGCGGGATGCACGTCTCGGCGTCGGGGAGCGGTCGGGCGTGGTCAGGGCGCGGTGAGGTGTCCCTGGACGACGGGTGCGACCCGCGCGATGATCAGTTCGACGTCCGCCGAGGCGAGCGGCTCCACCTTGATCACGTACCGCAGCATCGCGCAGCCGACGAGCTGCGCGGCCGCCAGTTCGGCGCGCAGTTCGGCGTCCGGCAGGTCGACCTGGGCGGCGACCCGGCGCAGCACCTGGGAGGCGACCAGCCGGCGGAAGACGGCCGCCGCGGTGTCGTTGTTGACGGCGGAGCGCACGATCGCGAGGAGGGGCGCGCGCGTGGCGGGGTTCTCCCAGACACCGAAGACGAACCGGGCCATCCGCTCTCCCACGCCCTCCAGCGGCCCTTCGGCGATCGCGACGGGCGCTTCGAACGCGGGCGCGAAGGCGACCTCGATCGCCGCCTCGAAGATCTGTTCCTTGGTGCCGAAGTAGTGGTGCACGAGCGCGGAGTCCACACCGGCCGCCTTGGCGATCCCGCGCACGGACGTCTTCTCGTACCCCCGCTCGGAGAACTCCTCCCGCGCGGCGCCCAGGATGCGGTCGCGCGTGTCGGCCGCTTCGGTACGAGGGGGCCGGCCGCGGCGCCGGGTGGCCCCGTCCGGCTCGCTCACGGGCGGGGCACCTTCGCCGCCGACGCCAGGTGCAGCCGGGTGAACGCCAGGGCCTCCGCGAGGTCGGCCTCACGCTCGGCGCCGGACATGGCACGCCGGGTGTTGACCTCGATGACGACATGGCCGTCGAAGCCGCTCAGCGCGAGCCGCTCCAGCAGCTCGGCGCAGGGCTGTCCGCCGCGGCCGGGAACCAGGTGCTCGTCCTTGGCCGAGCCGTTCCCGTCGGCGAGGTGGACGTGGCCGAGGCGGTCGCCCATGCGGTCGACCATCTGGAGGGCGTCCGTGCGGGCGGTGGAGGCGTGGCTGAGGTCGATCGTGAAGTGCCGGTAGTCGTCCTTGGTGACGTCCCAGTCGGGGGCGTACGCGAGCATCTCGCGGTCGCGGTAGCGCCAGGGGTACATGTTCTCGACGGCGAAGCGCACATCCGTCTCGTGCGCCATCCGCCAGATGCCCTGGACGAAGTCCCGCGCGTACTGGCGCTGCCAGCGGAACGGCGGATGCACGACGACGGTGGTCGCGCCGAGCTTCTCGGCGGCCGCGCGGGCCCGCTGGAGCTTCACCCAGGGGTCGGTGGACCAGACCCGCTGGGTGATGAGCAGGCACGGGGCGTGCACCGCCAGGATGGGGACGCCGTGGTAGTCGCTCAGTCGGCGCAGCGCCTCGATGTCCTGGCTGACGGGGTCGTTCCACACCATGACCTCGACGCCGTCGTATCCGAGGCGCGCGGCGATCTCGAAGGCCGTCGCCGTCGGCTCCGGGTACACGGACGCCGTCGACAGGGCGACCTTCGCGTCCGGGATCCGTACGACTGGCTCTGCCATGGGGGACAGGTTACGGGGTGCGGTCGGCCGAGTGCCGGGCGCCCGATCGCCGTTGTGGCGCATGCCACGGGCGGGTTCGGGCCGTACCTGGTTGCTCGCGCCCCGCGGCGGAGCCGCATATCGGACACAGCCCCGCGCCCCTTACGTTGCTACGCCGAGCCCATGTGATCCAGTCGCCGCAGGATCACGCCCTCCCGCAGGGCCCACGGGCAGATTTCGACCGTTTCCACGCCGAACAGGTCCATCGTGCCCTCGGCGACCAGGGCGCCGGCCAGGAGCTGGTTGGCGCGGCCCTCGGAGACCCCGGGGAGTTCCGCGCGCTGGGCGTAGGTCATGCCGGCCAGGCGCGGCACCCAGGCCTCCAGGGACTCGCGCTTGAGTTCGCGCTGGACGTAGAGGCCCTCGGTGGAGCGGGCGGCTCCGGCGATGCGGGCGAGCTGCCGGAACGTCTTGGAGGTGGCGACGACGTGGTCGGGGGCGCCGAAGCGGCTGAACTCGCCGACCGTCCGGGCGATCTGTGCCCGGACGTGGCGGCGCAGGGTCCTTATGTCCTCGGGGGCGGCCGGGTCGCCGGGCAGCCAGCCCGCGGTGAGGCGGCCGGCGCCGAGCGGCAGGGAGGCGGCCGCGTCGGGCTCCTCGTCGATGCCGTAGGCGATCTCCAGGGAGCCCCCGCCGATGTCCAGGACGAGCAGCTTGCCGGCCGACCAGCCGAACCAGCGGCGGGCGGCGAGGAAGGTCAGCCGGGCCTCCTCCGAGCCGGTGAGGACCTGGAGCTCCACGCCGGTCTCGGCCTGCACGCGCGCGAGGACGTCGTCGGCGTTGGTGGCCTCGCGCACGGCGGAGGTCGCGAACGGCAGGAGGTCCTCGACGCCCTTGTCCTCGGCGGCCTGGAGCGCTTCGTGGACGACCGTGATCAGTTTGTCGACGCCGTCGGGGCCGATGGCGCCGTCCTCGTCGAGCAGTTGAGCGAGGCGCAGTTCGGCCTTGTGCGAGTGCGCGGGCAGCGGGCGCGCGCCGGGGTGTGCATCCACCACCAGCAGATGCACCGTGTTCGATCCCACGTCGAGGACACCGAGTCTCATGTAGGGAACGCTACTGCCAGTGAGGCCGTGGGCCGTCCCCGAAGTGGCCTTCGGCGACTTACCCTGGACGGGTGCCAAAGACGAAAAAGGCGAAGACCGACAAAACAACCGGCGGTTCTTCGCGGGCGAACCCGGTGACGGCAGCGTCGGACGAGAAGGGGCTCGACTTCGCGCGCGCGTGGGTGGAGTTCCCGGATCCGGCGGACGACGAGCAGGTCTTCCGGTGTGATCTGACATGGCTGACCTCTCGCTGGAACTGCGTCTTCGGCAGTGGCTGCCAGGGCATCCAGGCCGGCCGCGCGGACGACGGGTGCTGCACGCTGGGCGCCCACTTCTCCGACGAGGACGACGAGCAGCGGGTCGCCGGGCACGTGGCACGGCTCACCCCGGACATCTGGCAGCACCACGCCGAGGGGCTGCTGAACGGCTGGGTGGCCGAGGACGAGGACGGGGACCGGCAGACGCGCCCCTACCAGGGCTCCTGCATCTTCCAGAACCGTCCCGGCTTCGCCGGTGGCGCAGGCTGCTCGCTGCACATCCTGGCGCTCAAGGAGGGCCGCGAGCCCCTGGAGACCAAGCCGGACGTCTGCTGGCAGCTTCCGGTGCGGCGGACGTACGACTGGATCGACCGGCCGGACGACACGCGCGTGCTCCAGGTGTCGATCGGCGAGTACGACCGCCGCGGCTGGGGTCCGGGCGGCCACGATCTGCACTGGTGGTGCACGTCGGCGACCTCGGCGCACGGCGCGGGCGACCCGGTGTACGTGTCGTACCGGGCGGAGCTGACCGAGCTGATGGGCAAGGCCGGCTACGACCGTCTCGTCGAGCTGTGCGAGGAGCGTCTGGCCTCGCGGCTTCCGTTGCTGGCACCGCATCCGGCGGATCCCGTCGACTGACACCCCTAGGGGGTGGCGGGGTTCGTGGTGCCGCCGCCGTCGGCCGGCGGTGGGGTCGAGCCGTCCGGGGCGGTCGGGGAGTCGCTCGGCGTGGGCTCCGGGTCGGTGGCGGGCGGGGGCGTGCTCGGGGTGGGGTCCGGAGCGGGCGGAACGGGAGGATCCGGGTCCGGCCGGGAGGTCGGCGGGGCCGGGGTGGCCGGGCGGGTTCCCCCGCCCGTGCCGGGGGCCGGGCCGGACGCGGTGCCGTAGCCCTCGATGGTGACCACCGCGCCCGCCGGGGCGATCGCCACGCGCGCGTGCCAGTGGCCGGACGGTTCACGCAGGGGGTCGACGTACGCCTTGATCGTCACCGACTCGCTGGGGTGCAGGGTGCCGGCGGCGCGGCTGAGGTAGATCCAGGAGGCCCCGGTGGAGGCGGACCAGCGGACGGGGCCGTCGGCGTCCCGGGCGGCGGTGAGGGTGATCAGCGTGGTGTCGCCGCTGGTGACGGCGCTCACGGTCAGCCGCTTCGCGTCGCTCGCGCCGATCCCGGCGACACTGACGACCTCCACGGACACGTCCGGCCTGGGGCCCTTGCCGAAGCCGGTGGCGGGCCTGGTCCTGGCGTTCCCCGCGTTCTCGTAGCCGCTCGTCCCCTCGCCGGCCGCGCTGCCGGGGCCGTGCGCCTCGCCGGCGCTGGCCGAGCGGCCGTCGGTGTCCCCGGCGGGGGCGCTCCGGTAGGCCGCCCACAGGGCGAGCACGGGGGCCGCGACGACGGTGGCGACGACGGTGGTCGTGACGGCGCGCGCGCGAAGACGGTCGCGACGGGCGGCGCGGTCCTTGGGGTCCATCGGGAAGCCGCGCCGGTCGAACCGGGGCGCGTGGGCACCCCGCGCGCGGGTGAGGTGCCCCATGGCGACGCGCAGGGCCGGGCGGGGCGCCTCCAGGACGGGCAGCTCGGCGGGGGTGACGCCGGCGCCGGGCCAGTGGCCGGGGACGGCGCGCTCGGCGGCCCGGCGGCAGCGGGGGCAGTCGTCGACGTGCCGGACCAGCTCGCGGCGCAGGGCGGCGCTGAGGACGAGCTGGTGCTCGCCGGTGAGACGGGCCACTCCGGGGCAGCCGCCGGTCTCCACCACGGCGAGGGCCGCGCGGGTGCGCTCGACCTCGCAGGCGGCCGAGGCGAGCAGCTCACGGGCGGCGGCGTGGTCCATGCCGAGGACGGCGGCGACCTCGTGGGCGGCGAGGTGGTGGCGTACGGCGAGTTCGAGCGCCTCGCGCTGCTCGGGGGTGGTGCCGGCCGCCTCCGGCCAGGCCAGCAGGGCGAGTTCGCGGCGCCGCTCCTCCTGGAGGCCGTCGGGTGCGGCGGGGCCGTCCGGATCGGGGGCGCCCGAGGGTGCGCCGGGGTGCGCGCCGGACGGTCGGTGGGCCGCGGTGCGCCCGGCCGCATGGGCGCTCTGGCGCTTCTGTCTGGCCTCGGCCAGCTTGCGCAGGCAGGCCCAGCGGGCCAGCGCGTACAGCCAGGCCCGGCGCTCCCCGGCCTCCGGGATGCGCTGCCCGCGCCGCTCGGCGAGCGCGAGGACGTCCCCGAGGGCGGCGGTGGCCGCGTCGTGGTCGCACAGCGCGGACAGACAGTAGGTGAACAGTCCGTCCAGATACGGCTCGTAGCGCGCGGGCGGGCGCTGCGCGAGCGTGCGCCCCGCGGCACGGTCGCGCGCCTCCCGGTGCGCCCGGTGTGCGCCGGTCATGCGGGTCGAGATCTCGGGGCTGCTGCTCATCACCCGTGGACCGTAGGCGGCGCGGAACGGGCTCTTCTTGTCCCTTGAGTCCTTTTAATCCGTACGGGTGAAACGATCCCTCATAAGGGGACAGGAAAGGGGGGTTCCGTGGCTCGTTCGTGAGGGGGCGTGGCCGGATCGCAGGGGGTGTCCGGATTCTCCGCAGGTGTCCGGGCGCGGGAACCGGCCGGTTGTCCACAGGCCGGTCCGGCTGTCGGTGGCGGCGGTTACGGTTTCCCCATGGCTGCCCGTACGAAGACCACCAAGGACCGCCCGTCCTACCGCTGCACGGAATGCGGCTGGCAGACGGCCAAGTGGCTCGGCCGCTGCCCCGAGTGCCAGGCCTGGGGCACGATCGAGGAGTACGGCACGCCCGCGGTCCGTACGACGGCACCGGGGCGGGTCACCACCTCCGCCGTGCCGATCGGCCAGGTCGACGGACGTCAGGCCACCGCCCGCACGACCGGTGTGCCCGAGCTGGACCGCGTGCTGGGCGGCGGTCTGGTGCCCGGCGCGGTGGTGCTGCTCGCGGGCGAGCCCGGCGTCGGCAAGTCGACCCTGCTGCTGGACGTGGCGGCCAAGTCGGCGAGTGACGAACACCGCACCCTGTACGTGACGGGCGAGGAGTCCGCGAGCCAGGTCAGGCTGCGCGCGGACCGGATTCACGCCATCGACGACCATCTGTATCTGGCGGCCGAGACCGATCTGGCCGCCGTCCTCGGCCACTTGGACGCGGTCAAGCCGTCGCTGCTGATCCTCGACTCGGTGCAGACGGTCGCCTCCCCCGAGATCGACGGGGCGCCGGGCGGCATGGCCCAGGTGCGCGAGGTCGCCGGCGCCCTGATCCGCGCCTCGAAGGAACGCGGCATGTCCACGCTGCTGGTGGGCCATGTCACGAAGGACGGCGCGATCGCGGGCCCGCGTCTCCTGGAACACCTGGTGGACGTCGTCCTGCACTTCGAGGGCGACCGGCACGCGCGCCTGCGTCTGGTGCGCGGCGTGAAGAACCGGTACGGCGCGACGGACGAGGTCGGCTGCTTCGAGCTGCACGACGAGGGCATCACGGGCCTCGCCGACCCCAGCGGACTTTTCCTGACCAGACGTGACGAACCGGTCCCCGGAACCTGTCTGACCGTCACCCTGGAGGGCCGCCGCCCGCTGGTCGCCGAGGTCCAGGCGCTCACCGTCGACTCCCAGATCCCCTCCCCCCGGCGCACCACCTCCGGGCTGGAGACCTCCCGGGTCTCGATGATGCTGGCGGTACTGGAGCAGCGCGGCCGGATCAGCGCGCTCGGCAAGCGGGACATCTACTCGGCGACGGTCGGCGGGGTGAAGCTCTCCGAGCCGGCCGCCGACCTGGCCATCGCCCTCGCGCTGGCCTCCGCGGCGAGCGACACCCCCCTGCCGAAGAACCTGGTCGCGATCGGCGAGGTCGGTCTCGCGGGCGAGGTCAGACGGGTCACGGGCGTCCAGCGCAGACTGTCCGAGGCCCACCGGCTGGGCTTCACGCACGCGCTCGTCCCGGGCGATCCCGGCAAGATCCCGCCCGGTATGAAGGTGCTCGAGGTGGCCGACATGGGGGACGCGCTGCGGGTCCTGCCGAGGTCCCGTCGCCGAGAGGCCCCACGGGAGGCGGAGGACCGCCGGTAGACTTTGCCCTGGTCTCGCCCGTCCGTACGAACGGAGTACGCGCACGGGAGCGCCCGAAGAACCTGCGACCGGAGGAGTGCAGTGGCAGCCAACGACCGGGCGGCAGCTCCCGGAAAGTCCGGTGGGAGTTCCCGTACCGAGAGCCTCATGCGTGCCGCCCTGAGCGCGGTGGCTCCGGGCACGGCCCTGCGCGACGGGCTCGAGCGGGTGCTCCGCGGCAACACCGGCGGGCTCATCGTGCTCGGCTCCGACAAGACCGTCGAGACGATGTCCACGGGCGGGTTCGTCCTGGACGTGGAGTTCACCGCGACCCGGCTGCGGGAGCTGTGCAAGCTCGACGGCGGCATCGTGGTCTCCTCCGACCTGTCGAAGATCCTGCGGGCCGGCGTCCAGCTGGTCCCGGACCCCACGATCCCCACGGAGGAGACGGGCACCCGGCACCGCACGGCGGACCGCGTCTCCAAGCAGGTCGGCTTCCCGGTCGTCTCGGTCTCCCAGTCGATGCGGCTCATCGCCCTGTACGTCGACGGCCAGCGCCGTGTGCTGGAGGACTCGGCCGCGATCCTGTCCCGCGCCAACCAGGCCCTCGCCACCCTGGAGCGCTACAAGCTCCGGCTGGACGAGGTGGCGGGCACGCTGTCGGCGCTGGAGATCGAGGACCTGGTGACGGTCCGGGACGTCTCCGCGGTGGCCCAGCGCCTGGAGATGGTGCGCCGGATCGCGACCGAGATCGCCGAGTACGTGGTCGAACTGGGCACCGACGGCCGTCTGCTGGCGCTCCAGCTCGACGAGCTGATCGCGGGCGTGGAGCCCGAGCGCGAGCTGGTGGTCCGGGACTACGTCCCCGAGCCCACCGCCAAGCGCTCCCGCACGGTCGACGAGGCGCTGTCCGAGCTGGACGCCCTCACCCATGCCGAGCTGCTCGAACTGTCCACGGTGGCGCGGGCGTTGGGCTACACGGGTTCCCCCGAGGCGCTGGACTCGGCGGTCTCCCCGCGCGGTTTCCGCCTCCTCGCCAAGGTTCCCCGGCTGCCCGGCGCCATCATCGACCGCCTGGTGGAGCACTTCGGCGGCCTGCAGAAGCTCCTCGCCGCGAGCGTCGACGACCTCCAGACGGTCGACGGCGTGGGCGAGGCCCGGGCCCGCAGCGTCCGCGAGGGCCTGTCGAGGCTGGCGGAGTCGTCGATCCTGGAGCGCTACGTCTGACGGGCCCGTCGGGGTCCCGAGGTCCTAGGTCCCGAGGTCCTAGGTCGTGTCCGCAACGTCCCTCCCCCAGAGGGGGTACCCCCCAAGCCCAGCGACGCCCGGCACGCTCCCTCACGCTCGGCTGCGGCTCGCGCGGGCGGGGCCCCCACGACGCCGCAGGGCTTGCCCTTCGGGCGGACGACGGGACTTTGCGGACACGACCTAGTCGGCCGCGAGTACGAACGACGTCTGTGCCGTGGCGAACCCCGGAGCCTTCGCCTCCACCAGATACGTCCCCGCTCCGGCCGCGCCCGCCGCAGGCGTCGCGCACGCGGCGGCGCTCGGCTTGCGGTCCCACTTCAGCGTGTAGGTGAAGGCCCCGCCGGCCGGCACCCGGTACAGCAGACTCCCGGACGCCTTCGGGCAGTCGGCCGACGACCAGTAGTCGTCCGCGCTCCCCGCCTGCGTGATCGTCAGCACCGCCGTCTTCGGCCCGAGGTCGACCTTGCAGTCGCTGCCGGAGGAGTTCCGCGCGACGAGCTGGAACGTGGGCGTCTCGTCGGGCGAGTAGGAGTTGCGGACGCTGCGCAGGGTCAACTTCACCACGCTGGCGGTGCAGTTGGGCAGGGTCGTACCGGACGGGAGGGTGGCGCTCGAACCGCTGCCGTTGGCCCCGTCGTCGGTGTCGCCGCCGCCCGTGCCGGAGCCGTCGGCCCCCGAGCCGCCGGACCCGGAGCCGTCGCCGCCCGAACCGGTGTCCGAGCCGGACCCGGAGCCGGAGTCCGAGCCCTCGGTGGCGCCCTCGCTCGACTCGTCGCGCCCGCCCGGCGCCTGGCTGATCGCGGGCCCCGAACCGGACGGCCCCGGCGTGATCGAGGACGCGGGGTTCTTTCCGCCGGACCCCTTCGCGTCGTTGGAGCCGCCACCGCCGTCGGAGATGACGACCCAGGTGACGACCAGCGCCAACAGGGCCATCACGGACAGCAGTACGACCCTCCGGCGCCAGTAGATGGAGGAGGGAAGCGGCCCGATCGGATTGCGCAGAGATCCCACGGCGCAAACTGTACGAGAGATCGCCGCGCCAACCGGCCCCACCCGCCGCCCGGAGTACAACTTTTCCGGATCATCATCCCGGACTCCGTATCCCTGCCCCCGACTTCACCCTGCGCACAGGCCCGGCGCTCCGCGGAGGCGCCGCTCACGCCCGCGGCCACGACCGGGGCGCGCGGCACGGCGCCACGCTCCCGGCAGGCCACCCGGACGAGTGGCGGTACGCACGCGTGCCCCATCGCCCATGGCAGGATCGGAAGGGCCATGACTGCGCCCACGAAGCCCCCGCACCGCAGCCCCGCCGACGACGTCGCCGGCGCGGACCTGCACTCCCCCGTCATCGACTGGTTCGAGGACAACGCCCGCGACCTGCCCTGGCGGCACCCCGAGGCCGGTGCCTGGGGTGTGATGGTCAGCGAGTTCATGCTCCAGCAGACGCCGGTCAGCCGCGTCCTGCCGGTCTACGAGCAGTGGATCGCCCGCTGGCCGCGCCCCGCCGACCTGGCCGCGGAGGCCCCCGGCGAGGCCGTCCGCGCCTGGGGGCGCCTCGGCTACCCGCGCCGCGCCCTGCGGCTGCACGGCGCGGCGGTGGCCATAACGGAACGGCACGGGGGCGACGTACCGGCGGACCACGCGCAGCTGCTCGCGCTGCCCGGCATCGGCGAGTACACGGCCGCCGCGGTCGCCTCCTTCGCGTACGGGCAGCGGCACGCCGTGCTGGACACCAACGTCCGCCGGGTCTTCGCCCGGGCCGTCACGGGCGTGCGCTACCCGCCGAACGCCACCACGGCCGCCGAGCGCAAGCTGGCCCGTGCCCTGCTGCCCGAGGACGAGCGGACCGCCGCCCGCTGGGCCGCCGCCTCCATGGAGCTGGGCGCGCTGGTGTGCACGGCGAAGAACGAGACCTGTGTGCGCTGCCCGATCGCCGCGCAGTGCGCGTGGCGGCTCGCGGGCAAGCCGGAGCACGAGGGCCCGCCGCGCCGCGGACAGACGTACGCCGGTACGGACCGCCAGGTGCGCGGCAAACTGCTCGCCGTTCTGCGGGAGGCGCACGCGCCCGTCTCGCAGGCGGCGCTGGACCGGGTGTGGCACGAGCCGGTGCAGCGCGCGCGGGCCCTGGACGGGCTCGTGGCGGACGGACTGGTGGAGCCGCTGCCGGACGGTCTGTACCGTCTGCCGCTCACCTGACGCACGGTCAGTTCACAGACGGCGGGCTTCGTCACGGCCCTCGCCCGGCGTCTGTCACATTCGGCGGCCGGATAAATCGGTACACACACCCATACTTCGGCCCGCCTCTTTACCCAGAACCCAGTTCCGTTACACAACCGACGGACAGCCGCGCGCTAGCCGCAGGCTGCTCCGCACAGCCCCGTGACAACAGCTCCGTAGCTTCATTTGCGTGCCCACCGAGGGCACGACGGCGACAGACCACGCGGAGATCCGGCGGACCACCGCGCGCCGCAAACGGGGTAGACGGAGGGGTTGACCATGGCGCAGGCCGAGGTGCTCGAGTTCGAGGAGTACGTCCGCACCCGGCAGGACGCGCTGCTGCGCAGCGCCCGCCGGCTGGTCCCGGACCCGGTCGACGCACAGGACCTCCTCCAGACGGCGCTGGCGCGGACGTACGGCCGCTGGGAGGGCATCGCGGACAAGCGGCTCGCGGACGCCTATCTGCGCCGGGTCATGATCAACACCCGGACCGAGTGGTGGCGCGCCCGCAAGCTGGAGGAAGTCCCCACCGAGCAGCTCCCGGACGCCTGCATCGACGACTCCACCGAACAGCACGCGGACCGCGCCCTGCTGATGGACGCGATGAAGGTGCTCGCTCCGAAGCAGCGAAGCGTCGTCGTGCTGCGACACTGGGAGCAGATGTCCACGGAGGAGACGGCCGCCGCCCTCGGTATGTCCGCGGGAACGGTCAAGAGCACGCTGCACCGGGCGCTCGCCCGGCTCCGCGAGGAGCTGGAGGCCCGCGATCTGGACGCACGCGCGCTGGAGCGTGAGGAGCGGGAGCGTTGCGCGGCGGCCTGACCGAGGCCGGGCCGACACCGGCCCAGGCGTGGCCCACAGCGGCCCGAGGCACTTTCCAGGCGGCGATCACGGCGGTGACCGTGCTCGCCGCCCTCGCCCTTTTCGTGTCCGCGTGCGCCACCGGCGGCACCGGCACCCGTGACGAGGGCCCCGCGCACGCGGACGCGGTGGCCGGCGCCGCGACGACGCCCTCGGCCGAGTCCGCCCGCACCTCCTCCCGGGTGGACGCGGTCCAGCTCGTCAAGGCCGACCCCGAGGTCTCGGCCGAGGTCAAGGGCGAGCTGAAGCCCTGCGTCGGCGACGAGTACCCGGTCGACGTCTCCTACGGCGATCTGACCGGCGGCCCCGTCACGGACATCGTGGTGAACGTGCTGACCTGCGGCGACGCGGTGGGTGTCGGCTCGTACGTGTACCGGGAGAAGGACGGCCGGTACGAGAACGTCTTCAAGACCGAGGAGCCCCCGGTCTACGCGGAGATAGACCGCGGCGACCTGGTGGTGACCAAGCAGGTGTACGCGAAGGGCGACTCCGTCTCCAGTCCGTCCGGCGAGAACGTGATCACCTACCGCTGGACCAGCGCGGATCACTTCGTCAAGGAGTTCACCATCCACAACGAGTACAGCAGCATCGTGGACGGGGACCCGACGCAGATGCCCGGGACCGGCTGACCTCGGACTTCGGACGGGCTGGAAAAATCTGCGGAACCCGTGAACCGATCGGGCCGCCCGATCCGATCAATGAGTGGGCGCACCGGGAGTGAACGCGGCGGAGGCTTCCGGCGTCCCCCCAAGGGGACACCCGGACAGGTGTACGGCTGTACGGCTGTACGGCGCCCGAAGACACGCAACACCGAACACGAGGACTGAGAGCAGCGGGATGGCAGACCAGACCCACGTCCTGTTCGTCGAGGACGACGACGTCATCCGCGAGGCCACCCAGCTCGCCCTGGAGCGGGACGGCTTCGTGGTCACCGCGATGCCCGACGGCCTGTCCGGCCTGGACGCGTTCCGGGCGGACCGCCCCGACATCGCCCTGCTGGACGTCATGGTGCCCGGCCTGGACGGGGTCAGCCTCTGCCGGCGCATCCGGGACGAGTCCACCGTGCCCGTGATCATGTTGTCGGCGCGTGCCGACTCCATCGACGTCGTCCTGGGCCTGGAGGCCGGCGCCGACGACTATGTGACCAAACCGTTCGACGGCGCCGTGCTGGTCGCCCGGATCCGCGCGGTGCTGCGGCGCTTCGGGCACGCGGGCGGCGGGGACCGGGCCGAGGACGCCGCGCCCGAGGGCGGTGTGCTGACCTTCGGCGACCTGGAGGTCGACACCGAGGGCATGGAGGTGCGCAGGGCCGGCGCCCCGGTGGCCCTGACACCGACCGAGATGCGGCTGCTGCTGGAGTTCTCCTCCGCCCCGGGCACGGTCCTGTCGCGGGACAAGCTCCTGGAGCGCGTCTGGGACTACGGCTGGGGCGGTGACACCCGCGTCGTGGACGTCCATGTGCAGCGGCTGCGGACGAAGATCGGCCAGGACCGCATCGAGACGGTCCGTGGCTTCGGCTACAAGTTGAAGGCCTGAGCGGGCGGGGGTGTGAGGGGGATGATCCGGCACCTGGTTCCGGACCGCGCACAGGGCGCGGGCATCCGTACCGGACTGCGGTGGAAGCTGAGCGCGGCGATCGCGCTGGTCGGCGCGCTCGTGGCGATCGCGCTCAGCCTCGTCGTGCACAACGCGGCCCGGGTGTCGATGCTGGACAACGCGCGCGACCTCGCGGACGAGCGCATCCAGATCGCCCAGCGCAACTTCGAGATGACCGGGCGGCCGAACTTCCCCCAGATCAAGATCGACGACTCCCGGCTGCCGTCGGAGGTGCGGGAGAAGGTCTCCCAGGGCCGCCGGGTGACGTATGTGTCCGACCGTGCGGGGGGCACGCCGGACATCTGGGCGGCCGTGCCGCTGAAGGACGGGCGGGTGATGTCCCTGCACACCGGTTTCACCGACCGGAGCACCGACATCCTCAACGACCTCGACCAGGCGCTGGTGATCGGCTCGATCGCGGTGGTGTTCGGCGGCAGCGCGCTCGGGGTGCTCATCGGCGGGCAGCTCTCGCGCCGGCTGCGCAAGGCGGCGGCCGCGGCCCACCAGGTCGCCAAGGGCGAGTCCGACGTCCGGGTGCGGGACGCGATCGGCGGGGTCGTCCGGGACGAGACCGACGACCTGGCGAACGCCGTGGACGCCATGGCCGACGCGCTCCAGCAGCGGCTGGAGGCCGAGCGGCGGGTCACCGCCGACATCGCGCACGAACTGCGCACCCCGGTCACCGGTCTGCTGACCGCGGCCGAGCTGCTGCCGCCCGGGCGGCCCACCGAGCTGGTCCTGGACCGGGCGAAGGCCATGCGCACGCTCGTGGAGGACGTCCTGGAGGTGGCCCGCCTGGACAGCGCCTCGGAGCGGGCGGAGTTGCAGGACCTCCTGCTGGGCGAGTTCGTCGCGCGGCGGGTGGCGGCCAAGGATCGGGAGGTCGAGGTGCGGGTCGTCCATGAGTCGATGGTCACGACCGACCCCCGCCGTCTGGAGCGGGTCCTGTTCAATCTCCTCGCCAACGCCGCCCGGCACGGCAAGCCGCCGATCCAGGTCACCGTCGAGGGCCGGGTGATCCGGGTCCGCGACCACGGCCCCGGGTTCCCCGAGGACCTGCTGGCCGAGGGACCGAGCCGGTTCCGCACCGGCAGCGCCGACCGGGCGGGGAAGGGCCACGGCCTCGGCCTGACCATCGCGGCGGGCCAGGCCCGGGTCCTGGGCGCCCGACTCACCTTCCGCAATGTCCGCCCCGCCGGGGCGCCGGACCACATACCGGCCGAGGGCGCGGTGGCGGTCCTGTGGCTGCCCGAGCACGCGCCGACGAACACGGGAAGCTACCCGATGATGCCGTAGTGGACTGCGGCGGGGCGGCGATGCGGCGGTGATCACCCCGTCCGTGCGGCCCGCGAGGGTCCCGGCCGCGCGGGCGCCGTTCCTCGCGATCCGGAGCTGTTCCCAGGCCGGGCGTCTCGCCGTACGCCGCCTCGAAGGCCCGTACGAAGTGGTAGCGGGAGTACCCGGCGTGCGCGGCCAGGGCGTCCAGGTCCAGCCCGGGATCGGCACAAGGCGAAGGCCCCCGGGGCGGACACCCGGGGGCCTTCGGCGGAACGGTCCGTCAGACGGCCTCGACGACCGGCGGGGTCACGGCCGTCGGCTCCTCGTCCGGCTTCTGCGGGCCCGCGCCCTTGAGCGGGACCTCCTTGACGAACACGGCGGCGATCAGCGCGGCCACCGCGACGATCGCGCCCAGCAGGAACGCCGAGTGGGTACCGGCGGACACCGCGTGCTGGTAGGCCTCGCGGGCCGCGGCCGGCAGCTTGGCCAGGCTGGCGGCGTCCAGCTGCGCGGACTGCTCGGTGATCTTCGAGCCGAGGGCACCGGCCCGCTCGGCCATGACGTCCTGGACGCGGTGGTTGAACAGGGCGCCCATGATCGCGACACCGAAGGACGAGCCGAGCGTACGGAACAGGGTGGTGGAGGACGAGGCGACGCCCATGTCCTTCATCTCCACGCTGTTCTGCGCGACCAGCATGGTGATCTGCATCAGACAGCCCATGCCCAGACCGACGACGGCCATGAAGACGCCGGAGGTGAAGCGGGAGGTGCCGGTGTCCATCGTGGACAGCAGGTAGAGGCCGATGACCATCAGGACGCTGCCGACGATGGGGAAGATCTTGTACTTGCCGGTGCTGGTGGTGATGCGGCCCGCGACCATCGAGGTCACCAGCATCGCGCCGAGCATCGGCAGGAGCAGCAGCCCGGAGTTGGTGGCGGAGGCGCCCTGCACCGACTGCTGGTAGAGCGGCAGGAACAGCGTGGCGCCGAACATCACGAAGCCGGTGATGAAGCCGATGACGGACATCAGGGTGAAGTTGCGGCTGCGGAAGATGTGCAGCGGCACGATCGGCTCGGCGGCCCTGGTCTGCCAGAACACGAACCCGATGAGGGAGGCGACGCCGATCCCGATCAGTTCCATGATCCGCGCGGAGCTCCAGGCGTACTCGGTGCCGCCCCAGGTGGTGACGAGGACGATCGAGGTGATGCCCACGGTCAGCAGCACGACACCGAGGTAGTCGATGCCCGCCTTGGCCCGCTTCCTCGGCAGGTGCAGGACGGCGCTGATCGCGGCGAGGGCGATCACACCGAGCGGCAGGTTGATGTAGAAGGACCAGCGCCAGCCCCAGTTGTCGGTGATGGTGCCGCCGACGAGCGGGCCGCCGATCATCGCGAGCGCCATGACGCCGGCCATCATGCCCTGGTACTTGCCGCGCTCACGGGGCGGGATCAGGTCGCCGATGATCGCCATGACGCCGACCATCAGACCGCCGGCGCCGAGGCCCTGCACGGCGCGGAAGCCGATGAGCTCGCCCATGTTCTGGGCCATGCCGCTGAGCGCGGAGCCGATCAGGAAGATCACGATCGAGGTCATGAAGGCGCCCTTGCGCCCGTACATGTCACCGAGCTTGCCCCAGATCGGGGTGGCCGCGGCGGTCGCGAGGGTGTACGCGGTCACGACCCAGGAGAGGTGCTCCAGCCCCCCGAGTTCACCGACGATCGTCGGCATCGCGGTGCCGACGATCATGTTGTCGAGCATCGCGAGCATCATCGTGATCATGAGGGCGAGCAGGACGACCCGCACGCTCTTCGGTTGTTTCTCCGGTTCGGTCTCGACCGTCTGGGTGTCCGCCATGGATTCCACTCCCCTGGGCACTGCTTTGGGCCGCCCACTTACTTGCCGCCCGGCTAGTTCACTACACTGAGGAAAGTAGACCTGTCACTAGCCGGTCGTCAAGTAAGTTTCCGTGGAGCACGAGGAGTACGAGGATGGACGGCACCATGGACGGGACCAAGCAACAGCGCCGCGGCAACACACGCCAGCGCATCCAGGACGTCGCGCTCGAACTCTTCGCCGAGCAGGGCTACGAGAAGACCTCCCTCCGCGAGATCGCGGAGCGCCTGGAGGTCACGAAGGCTGCCCTGTACTACCACTTCAAGACCAAGGAAGAGATCATCGTCAGCATCTTCACGGATCTGACGAAACCGATCGAGGACCTGATCGAGTGGGGCGCGAGCCAGCCGCACACGCTGGAGACCAAGCAGGAACTCGTACGGCGCTACAGCCGCGCCCTGGCCGAGGCGACCCCGCTCTTCCGCTTCATGCAGGAGAACCAGGCGACGGTGCGGGAGCTGCAGATCGGCGACTCGTTCAAGGACCGGATGCGCGGACTGCGGGACATCATCATCGACCCGGACGCCCCGCTCACCGACCAGGTCCGCTGTGTGAGCGCGATCTTCACGCTGCACGCCGGGATGTTCTTCCTCCAGGACCTCGAAGGCGACCCGGAGGACAAGCGCGCAGCCGTCCTCGAGGTCGCCGTCGATCTCGTGACCCAGGCGCATCAGGGCACCTGATCACCCGTCATCGTCAGACGGTCAGCCCGTGGGCGCGCAGGAAGGCGACCGGGTCGATCGCGGAGCCGTAGTTGGCGGTCTTGCGGATCTCGAAGTGCAGGTGGGGACCGCTGGAGTTGCCGGTGTTGCCGGACAGGGCGATGCGCTGGCCGGTCTTGACTATCTGGCCGGCCTTGACATCGATGTGCGACAGGTGGGCGTACTGCGAGTAGGTCCCGTTGGCGTGCTTGATGACGATGGCGTTGCCGTAGGCCGGGCCGTCACCGGCGCCGTTGCCGCCGGCCTTGACCACGGTGCCGCCGTGGGCGGCGACGACCTTGGTGCCGCTCGGCACGGCGAAGTCCTGGCCGCTGTGGGTGGACTGCCACATGGCACCGGCCTGGTGGAAGGTCGCGGACTTGGTGTAGTGCGCCACCGGCTTGACCCAGGCATTGGCGGAGACGGCCGTCTTGGCGGCGGGTACGGCGGCGGACGCCACTCCGGTTCCCAGCACGGCCGTGGCACCCAGGGCGGCGGCCCCGACGGCCACGCGGGTGCGGAGCAGGGACGTACGGGAAGAACGGGACGTGACGCGCTGGAACATGAGGACCTCGTGGGTTCGGGGACAGGAAGACCACCCGGCGCAGGAACGCCTGCCGGGTGGGCCATCCCTTGGTAACCCCGAGGGCGATGGACCCCCAAACGTGTGACGTACGACGGAAGCTAGTACTTAACCCCGAATTTTCCGCCTTCTTGACAGATGGCCCGGGACGCCCCATTTGAAGCCGATCCATGCCGGAGGCCTGGACACCCCCGGGGGTTCCGAACCCTATGTCCCTTTTGCCTGATTTTGCTCTGCCACTACCCGCGCTAGTAGCCCACCGATGACCTGTGCCGCTTGTCACCGGCCGCCCGTCGCAAGGGACTTCGGGATGTGACGGGGGCTACTCGCCTGCCCCCTGGGGGACTTGTGACCCCGGTCACGAATGGTGCACGGGTCTGTGAGCGGAGTCTCACCGCCCCTTACCGTCCAGTAACCCGCAGGTTCCCCCCGGTAACCCGCCGGTTCCCCTCAGGCCATCCCCACAGCGCAGCATGCCCACGACACAGGCAGGCCAGGACGCGAGAGGACCCCACACATGACCACAGGCACCTGGAAGCGCCGCATCGCCATGACAGCCGTGGCGACGGCCGCCGTCACCGCCATGGCCGTCCCGGCGGGCGCCCAGGCCGCTACGGCCACCACCACCTCCACCGTCGCCACCGCCGCCGCGGAGGACGTCGACTACACCACCTGGCAGGCCGACTGCCAGTCGGTGATGAACGAGGCCCTGCCCTATCTGAAGCAGCGCATCGCCGCCGCCAAGACCGGCGAGAAGCAGGCGATCGTCTTCGACATCGACAACACGACCCTGGAGACCGACTTCGGCTTCAGCTACCCCCAGCCGGCCAACAAGCCGGTCCTCGACGTCGCCAAGTACGCCCAGGACCACGGCGTCGCGCTGTTCTTCGTCACCGCCCGCCCGGGCATCATCTACTCGTTCACCGACTACAACCTCAAGTACGTCGGCTACAAGGTCTCCGGTCTCTACGCCCGCGGCCTGCTCGACCTCTTCAAGGACGTCGCCGCCTACAAGACCGCCCAGCGCGTCGACATCGAGAACAAGGGCTACACGATCATCGCGAACATCGGCAACAGCGCCACCGACCTCTCGGGCGGCCACGCCGAGAAGACGTACAAGCTGCCGGACTACGACGGCCAGCTGTCGTAGGGCGGCCCAGCCCGCCGTCAGGGCATGCGAAAGGGGCCGGTGCTGTTGCAGCACCGGCCCCTTTCGGGTTGACGCCTAGGCGTCCTTGCTCAGGTTCGGGCCGGCGCCGCCGGCCGCCTGCTCGATCGGCGGGACGTCCGGCAGGGACGACTTCTCCTCGCCGCGGAAGGTGAAGGTCTTGGTGTCACCCTCGCCCTCGGTGTCCACGACCACGATGTGACCGGGACGCAGCTCGCCGAAGAGGATCTTCTCGGAGAGCGTGTCCTCGATCTCGCGCTGGATCGTGCGACGCAGCGGACGCGCGCCCAGCACCGGGTCGTAGCCCTTCTTGGACAGCAGCTCCTTGGCGGACTGGGAGAGCTCGATGCCCATGTCCCGGTCCTTCAGGCGCTCGTCCACCTTGCCGATCATCAGGTCGACGATCCGCAGGATGTCCTCCTGCGTGAGCTGCGGGAAGACGACCACGTCGTCGACACGGTTGAGGAACTCGGGGCGGAAGTGCTGCTTGAGCTCGTCCGACACCTTGTTCTTCATGCGCTCGTAGTTGCTCTTCGAGTCGCCCGAGGCCGCGAAGCCCAGGTTGAAGCCCTTGGAGATGTCCCGGGTGCCGAGGTTGGTCGTCATGATGATGACCGTGTTCTTGAAGTCCACGACCCGGCCCTGGGAGTCGGTCAGGCGACCGTCCTCCAGGATCTGCAGCAGCGAGTTGAAGATGTCCGGGTGGGCCTTCTCCACCTCGTCGAAGAGGACGACGGAGAACGGCTTGCGGCGGACCTTCTCGGTGAGCTGGCCGCCCTCTTCGTAGCCCACGTATCCGGGCGGGGAGCCGAAGAGCCGCGAGACCGTGTGCTTCTCGCTGAACTCCGACATGTCGAGGGAGATCAGCGCGTCCTCGTCGCCGAAGAGGAACTCGGCGAGCGCCTTGGACAGCTCGGTCTTACCGACACCGGATGGGCCGGCGAAGATGAACGAGCCACCCGGACGCTTCGGGTCCTTCAGACCGGCGCGGGTACGGCGGATCGCCTTGGACAGCGCCTTGACGGCGTCGACCTGGCCGATGACCCGCTTGTGGAGCTCGTCCTCCATGCGCAGCAGGCGGGACGACTCCTCCTCGGTGAGCTTGAAGACCGGGATGCCGGTGGCCGTGGCGAGGACCTCGGCGATCAGCTCGCCGTCGACCTCGGCGACGACGTCCATGTCGCCGGCCTTCCACTCCTTCTCGCGCTTCGCCTTGGCGGCGAGGAGCTGCTTCTCCTTGTCGCGCAGGGAGGCGGCCTTCTCGAAGTCCTGCGAGTCGATCGCGGACTCCTTGTCGCGGCGCACGCCCGCGATCTTCTCGTCGAACTCGCGGAGGTCCGGCGGAGCCGTCATCCGGCGGATGCGCATCCGGGAGCCCGCCTCGTCGATCAGGTCGATCGCCTTGTCGGGGAGGAAGCGGTCCGAGATGTAGCGGTCGGCCAGCGTCGCGGCCTGGACGAGGGCCTCGTCCGTGATCGAGACGCGGTGGTGGGCCTCGTACCGGTCACGGAGACCCTTGAGGATCTCGATGGTGTGCGGCAGCGACGGCTCGGCGACCTGGATGGGCTGGAAGCGGCGCTCGAGGGCCGCGTCCTTCTCCAGGTGCTTGCGGTACTCGTCGAGCGTGGTGGCACCGATGGTCTGGAGCTCACCGCGGGCCAGCATCGGCTTCAGGATGGAGGCCGCGTCGATGGCGCCCTCGGCGGCACCCGCACCGACCAGCGTGTGGAGCTCGTCGATGAACAGGATGATGTCGCCGCGGGTGCGGATCTCCTTGAGCACCTTCTTCAGGCGCTCCTCGAAGTCACCGCGGTAGCGGGAGCCGGCCACCAGCGCGCCGAGGTCGAGGGTGTAGAGGTGCTTGTCCTTGAGGGTCTCGGGCACCTCGCCCTTGACGATGGCCTGGGCGAGGCCCTCGACGACGGCGGTCTTGCCGACGCCGGGCTCACCGATCAGGACCGGGTTGTTCTTGGTACGGCGGGACAGCACCTGCATGACCCGCTCGATCTCCTTCTCGCGCCCGATGACCGGGTCGAGCTTGGACTCACGAGCGGCCTGGGTGAGGTTCCGGCCGAACTGGTCGAGGACCAGGGACGTCGAGGGGGTGCCCTCGGCAGGCCCGCCGGCGGTGGCGGTCTCCTTGCCCTGGTAGCCGGAGAGCAGCTGGATGACCTGCTGCCGCACCCGGTTGAGATCTGCGCCCAGCTTGACGAGGACCTGGGCGGCGACGCCCTCGCCCTCGCGGATCAGGCCGAGCAGGATGTGCTCCGTGCCGATGTAGTTGTGGCCCAGCTGAAGGGCCTCGCGGAGCGACAGCTCCAGGACCTTCTTGGCACGGGGGGTGAAGGGGATGTGCCCGGACGGGGCCTGCTGGCCCTGGCCGATGATCTCCTCCACCTGCTGGCGGACCGCCTCGAGCGAAATCCCGAGGCTCTCAAGGGCCTTGGCGGCGACACCCTCACCCTCGTGGATCAGGCCCAGGAGGATGTGCTCGGTGCCGATGTAGTTGTGGTTGAGCATCCGGGCTTCTTCCTGAGCCAGGACGACAACCCGCCGCGCGCGGTCGGTGAACCTCTCGAACATCGTTAATCGCTCCTCAGAGCGGTCAGGCAGTGGGGGGAACTTCCCCTCCCTGTCCTACCGCAGCTTAGTCCCGCAAGCAGGGACCGCTCATTCCAACTGCCGACACCGTCGATGGCCTCCTGACCCCGAACGCCGACATCTGCTCCAACCTGATGGTGCGAGACGATGTTCCCGCAGGCCAGGCAGTTACCCTCACCATCAGTACGCCGATGGCGAACGTGAGACGTCCTTTCCTGCGTGTCGCCCCCTCCCACTAGGGAAGTCTTACCCGCCGGGGCCGACAGTCCATGCCGTGCGCGCCCTTTCCCTCCGCTACGGGCGAACAACCTTGCGCCTCCCGAGCCCCTTGCGCGCACCGCCGTCCGGCACTGTGCGCGACCAGGACGACACCCAGCGTAACTCCGGGGCTCTTCGGATGGTTCTTCTCGGCATGGTCCGCTCCGTCCCTCTCCCCCGCCGCCCGGACGGGCCGGTCCGCGGCTGGTACGAGAACGAACTGGGGTGGGCGACGGTGCCCGGGGAGCCGGTACGACTTTCGGTGGGCGACCGCTTCGACGTCCTGGAGGTCCCCGCGGAGGCGGGCCGCGCGGCGCTCGGGCGCCGGGCGCCGGGCTTCCCGGTGGCCCTGTACGACAGGACGGACGGCGAGGAGCGCGAGGTCGGCGACGGCCGCCGGATGCGGCTGCTGGTGGCCGCCGGGAGCGCCGAGGAGCTGCCGGGGATCCTCCAGTGGCTGGAGTGGGGCGCGCTGCCGCTGGATCTGACGGCGCTCGGCGAGGGCTCCCTCATGGAGGCGCCGCTGCCGCCGGGGCTCGTTCCGGGCCGCCCGCCCGGTATGCCGGTGCAGGGGGCCGCCGTCTGGCTGCGGCCCCCCGTGGCGGGGTGCGAGGTCGAGGCCTCGCTGCCGACGGTGTCGGCTTCGGGGGGCGTGCGGGACGCCCCCGATCTCGTGCGGTTGGTGGACACGCTGGCAGCGCACTGCCATCGTGTCCGGCTGCGTCGGCTCGCCGCTCAGCCGTTGGCCTTCTCGTAAGCCTCGCGAATGGTCGCCGGAACACGGCCACGGTCGTTGACCTCGAAACCGTTCTCCTTCGCCCACGCGCGGATCTGAGCGGTGTCCTGGCTGCTGCCGGAAGCGGCACGCGCCTTTCCACGCCCGCCCGAGGCGCGGCCTCCGGTACGACGGCCACCCTTCACATAGGCCTCGAGAAGCCCGCGCAGCTTGTCCGCATTGGCGGTCGTGAGGTCGATCTCGTAGGTCTTGCCGTCCAGCGCGAACGTCACGGTCTCGTCAGCCTCGCCGCCGTCGAGGTCGTCGACAAGAAGGACCTGAACCTTCTGTGCCACCGGATTTCCTTTCATCGATAACGTGAGGGACGGGGGTCCGCGGCGTCCGCCGTTTAGCCGCGCCCTGTTATATGCAGTACTGCAGTACGTCGGAAAGCAAACCGCTTTTGCCGGAAAAACACAAACCCCTGGGAGAGGCCGACAGCCCGCCCCTCGCCCGGAAACGTGCGCGTTTCGGACATAGGGCACCGGTCAAGGCCGGTCCGCCGGAATGGGGGGCCACGATCACAGATGCAGAAGCATCCGGCTGTTGCCCAAGGTGTTCGGTTTCACTCGTTCGAGTCCGAGGAACTCCGCGACGCCCTCGTCATAGGAACGCATCAGCTCCGCGTAGACATCGGTGTCGACCGGCGTCTCACCGATCTCCACGAAGCCGTGCTTGCCGAAGAAGTCCACTTCGAAGGTCAGGCAGAAAACGCGACGAACGCCGAGCCAGCGCGCGGTGTGCAGCAACTTCTCCAACAACTGGTGGCCCACGCCGGAACCCTTCAGGCCGGGCTTCACCGCGAGAGTGCGCACTTCAGCGAGGTCTTCCCACATCACGTGCAGCGCCCCGCAGCCGACGACCTCGGCGTTGTCGTCGCGTTCGGCGACCCAGAACTCCTGGATGTCCTCGTAAAGGGTCACCGTCGCTTTGTCGAGGAGGATGCCGCCGCGGACGTACGCGTCAAGGAGTCGGCGCACGACGGGGACATCGGTGGTCCGGGCCCGCCGGACCGTGATGGCTTTAGCGCTGACTTCGGGGTTCTCGGGGTTCTCGCCGGCGGGGCTCTCTGCGGACATGTGCGGACGCTATCGCCCGCCGCCCCCGGATGCCGAGGCGGGGTTCTCCCCGGCGGTGCCGGCGGGGCCGGCAGATGCGGCTTCGGATGTTTCCGGACCTTGGACGATGCGTACGGCGTCGCGCAGCGCCTGTCGCTGTTCGTCGCTCATCATCCCGAAGAAGGCGACGAGGGCGGCGGCGGGGTTGTCGCTCTGCGCCCAGGCGTCGTTCATGAGGGCGGCGGCGTAGGCGGCGCGGGTGGAGACCGCCTCATATCGATAGGCCCGGCCTTCGGCCTCGCGGCGGACCCAGCCCTTCTGATGGAGATTGTCCAAAACGGTCATCACCGTGGTGTAGGCGATGGACCGTTCGCGCTGAAGGTCTTCCAGGACTTCCCGAACGGTCACCGGGCGGTTCCACTTCCACACCCGCGTCATGACCGCGTCTTCGAGTTCTCCCAATGGGCGAGGCACTCTCAGCACAATAGTGGGAGATCTCGGCAATCGCGTGCCGGACGTGCGCTTTCGCCGCCAAACAGGCACAAAAAGGGCGTACGACTCCGGGGGGAGCCGTACGCCGAGGGGGGACGGGGTCAGACGTCCGTACCGGCGGGGGCCTGGCCGGCGCTCTGCGTGCGGGCGAGGGCGGCGTCGACGGCCGCGTCCTCCTTGGCCTTGTTGGCGCCTCCCTGGCTCTTCACGATCACCCTGATCACACCGATGAAGAACACGGCCATGACGACGGGGGGCACCAGCGCGGAGACATAGTCCATGGATCCAGGGTAGCCACGGCGGATCGGGACATCGGGCCGGGGTCGGACCGGCGCGTCTCAGCCGACGGCCAGGCTCCGCCGCTCCGGCTCGTGGTCCGGCTCGGCGGGCGGCGGCGGAGGGGTGGGTCTGCGCCGCGGGAAGACCTCGCCCGGGGTGGGGACGGGGCGGCGGGCGGGCTCGGGGGCGGGCCGCTGCCCGGGGCCGGGAGCGGGCGCGGCGGGCCTCTCGGCGGGCTCCTTGCGGGGTTCCTCGCGCGGATCGTCGTCGGCGGCGGTCGCCGGGAGGCGGTCGGCCTCGGCGCAGCGCCCCCCGGGAAGCGCGAGAAGGCGCGTACGGGACGCCGGGACCAGCGGGGTGGCCGGGGAGGCCTGGCGGGGCGTGCGGCGCGCCAGGCGGGCCCGTACGTCCTGTTCGGCGAGGACCTGGCAGCGGGCCAGGAGGGCGGCGGCGGCCGGGGCGGCGCGCAGGGCCCGCAGTGCGGCGAGGTCCTCGGGGCCGGGCCGGTGCCCGGTGGCCAGGACCTCCTCCAGGAGCGTGAGATAGCCGGCGGCGGCGCCGGGCAGGGCGGCGCGGTACCGGTCGAGGTCGGCCACCAGGAAGGCCCGCAACCGGGCGGCCTCGCCCAGTGCCTCGTCGAGGGACTCGGCGAGGCGATGGCAGTCCTGGACGTCCTCGTCGCGGGCGGGGCCGGGGTGGAGGGCGAGGGCGAGGGCGCGGCGGAGCACACGCAGCTCCTCCGCGCCGAACGCCATGCCGCCGCGGGATCCGTATGGCGTGGGCATGTGCCGACGATACGCGCTAATCGGACAAATTCGGCATAGGGGGCGGGTGTGGCGCGCGCGCATCCGCCCCCTGGCCGTCACCTGCGATGCCCCCGCGTCACATGCGGGAGACGTTCCGCTCGTACACCAGCCGCAGCCCGATCAGCGTCAGCCACGGCTCGTGCTCGTCGATCACCGACGACTCGCCGAGGACCATGGGCGCGAGGCCGCCCGTCGCGATCACGGTGACGTCGTCGGGGTCCTCCGCCAGCTCCCGGGCCATCCGGGTGACCACGCCGTCGACCTGGCCCGCGAAGCCGTAGACGATGCCGGACTGCATCGCCTCGACCGTGTTCTTGCCGATCACGCTGCGCGGCCGGGCCACCTCGATCTTGCGGAGCATGGCCGCCCTGACGCCCAGCGCCTCCACCGAGATCTCGATGCCCGGGGCGATCACCCCGCCCACGTACTCGCCGCGCGCGCTGACCGCGTCGAACGTGGTCGCGGTGCCGAAGTCGACGACGATCGCCGGGCCGCCGTAGAGCTCGTTCGCGGCGACCGCGTTGATGATGCGGTCGGCGCCGACCTCCTTGGGGTTGTCGAAGAGGATCGGCACCCCGGTCTTGACGCCCGGCTCGACGAGGATCGCGGGGACGTCGCCGTAGTAGCGGCGGGTCACCTCGCGCAGTTCGTGCAGCACCGAGGGGACGGTCGCGCAGATCGCGATGCCGTCGATGCCGTCGCCCAGCTCCACGCCCAGCAGCGGGTGCATGCCCATCAGGCCCTGCAGCAGGACCGCGAGCTCGTCGGCCGTGCGGCGGGGGTCGGTGGAGATCCGCCAGTGCTCGACGATCTCCTCACCGTCGAACAGGCCCAGCACCGTGTGGGTGTTGCCCACGTCGATCGTCAGCAGCATGACCGGTACCCGCTCCCTACTCCGCGTCCCGCAGATCCAGGCCGATGTCCAGGATCGGCGAGGAGTGCGTGAGGGCGCCGACGGCCAGGAAGTCGACGCCGGTGTCGGCGTAGGCCTTGGCGTTCTCCAGGGTCAGCCGGCCGGAGGCCTCCAGCAGGGCCCGGCCGCCGACGATGCCCACCGCCTCGGCGCACTCGCCCGGGGTGAAGTTGTCCAGCAGGATCAGGTCGGCGCCCGCGTCCACGACCTCGCGGAGCTGGTGCAGGGTGTCCACCTCGACCTCGATCGGCACGTCCGGGAAGGTCTCCCGGACGGCCGTGAACGCCTGGGCGACGCCGCCCGCCGCGACCACGTGGTTGTCCTTGACGAGGGCCGCGTCCGACAGCGACATGCGGTGGTTGACGCCGCCGCCCGCGCGGACCGCGAACTTCTCCAGGGAGCGCAGGCCCGGGGTGGTCTTGCGGGTGTCCCGCACGCGGGCCTTCGTGCCCTCCAGGGTGTCCGCCCACGCGCGCGTGGCGGTCGCGATGCCCGACAGCCGGCACAGCAGGTTCAGCGCGCTGCGCTCGGCGGTCAGCAGGTCGCGCGTGCGGGTCGTCACCGACAGCAGCTTCTGGCCCGCCTCCACCCGGTCGCCGTCCTCGACGTGGCGCTCGACCTCGAACTCGTCGGTGCACACCACCGAGACGACCGCCTCGGCGACCCGCAGGCCGGCGACCACGCCCGCCTCGCGCGCGGTGAAGTCGGCGGTGGCCACCGCCTCCTCGGGGATGGTCGCGACCGTCGTCACGTCCACGCCGTGCGCCAGGTCCTCCTGGATGGCGACGTTGGCGATGTCCTCGACCTCGACCGGGTCGAGCCCGGCCTCGGCCAGGAGCTGGGCGAGCGCGGGGTCGAGACCGCACTCCAGGTATTCCTCGTCGCCGAGGTCGCCCTCTGCGCCGCAGGCGCAGCCGTCGCCGCAGCCGCCGGTCGGGGCGAGGGGGAGGTCGTCGGTGCTCACGTGTGTCACTGCTCCTGCTGGTGCTGCCGGGTCGGGGGGAAGTCTGCGGTATCGGTGGTGTGTACGGCGAGGGACCGGTCCGGATTCAGCCGTACGACGATGTGGCGGCGCCATGCCGTGTCGTCGCGGTCGGCGTGGTCCTCGCGCCAGTGGCAGCCGCGCGTCTCCTCGCGCAGCGCGGCGGCGGCGACCAGGACGCGGGCCACGCACAGGAGGTTGGTGGACTCCCAGGTGTCCACGCCGGGCTCGGCGGTCTTGCCGTTCTCGTCGAGGGCGTCGCGGGCCTCGGCGTGCAGGCGCTGGAGCTGGTCGGCGGCCTTGGCCAGGGACTCCGCGGACCGCAGCACCCCGGCGCCCTCGGTCATGATCCGCTGGATCGCGAACCGGGCCTCGGCGCCGAGCAGCGGGTGCGCGGGCCGCTGCGGGTGCTCCACCGGGGCGGGCACGGGCGCGTGCAGCCCGTCGCCGGCGTGGCTGTCGGCGATGTCGGCGGCGATCCGCTCGGCGTAGACCAGGCCCTCCAGGAGGGAGTTGGAGGCGAGCCGGTTCGCGCCGTGCACGCCGGTGCAGGCGACCTCGCCGCACGCGTACAGGCCCGGGACGGTCGTCCGGCCCCGGGAGTCGGTGCGCACCCCGCCGGAGGCGTGGTGGGCCGCCGGGGCTATCGGGATGGGCTCGTGGACGGGGTCGATGCCGTGGGCGCGGCAGGCGGCGAGGATCGTGGGGAAGCGGTGCTCCCACATCTCGGCGCCGAAGTGGCGGGCGTCGAGGAACATGTGCTCGGCGTCCTGCTCCTGCATCCGGCGCAGGATCCCCTTGGCGACGATGTCGCGGGGCGCCAGTTCGGCGAGCTCGTGCTGCCCGAGCATGAAGCGCACGCCGTCCGCGTCGACCAGGTGGGCGCCCTCACCGCGGACGGCCTCGGAGACCAGCGGCTGCTGGCCCTCGGCGTCCGGGCCGAGGAACAGCACGGTCGGGTGGAACTGCACGAACTCCAGGTCGCTGACCTCCGCGCCGGCCCGCAGCGCGAGCGCCACGCCGTCGCCCGTCGACACGGGCGGGTTGGTGGTCGCGGAGAAGACCTGGCCCATGCCGCCGGTGGCGAGGACGACCGCGGGGGCGTGCACGGCGCCCACGCCGTCGTGCTGGCCCTCGCCCATGACGTGCAGGCTGACGCCCGCCGTCCGGCCGTCGGCGTCGGTGAGCAGGTCCAGGACGAGCGCGTTCTCGACGGTCCGTACGCCCCGCGCGCGGACCGCCTCGACGAGCGCGCGGGAGATCTCCGCGCCGGTCGCGTCGCCGCCCGCGTGGGCGATCCGGCGCCGGTGGTGACCGCCCTCACGGGTGAGCTCCAGGTCGCCCTCGGCGGACTCGTCGAAGTGCGCGCCGGTCTCGATCAGCCGCCGTACGGCGTCCGGACCCTCGGTGACGAGGAACCGGACGGCGTCCTCGTCGCACAGGCCCGCGCCCGCCACCAGCGTGTCGTCCAGGTGCTGTTCGGGAGTGTCGCCCTCGCCGAGGGCCGCGGCGATGCCGCCCTGCGCCCAGCGGGTGGAGCCGTCGTCGAGCCGGGCCTTGGTGACGACGACGGTGTTCAGGCCGGCGGCTTCGCAGCGCAGGGCCGCGGTGAGCCCCGCCACGCCGGAGCCGACGACCACCACGTCGGCGGAGATCGACCATCCCGGGGCGGGCGCGTGCAGTCGTATGCCTGTGCTGGTCACGAGGCGGCTCCGAAGGTTCCGAAGGTGAGGGGGAGGTTGTCGATCAGCCGGGTCGTCCCGACCCGGGCGGCGACGGCCAGCACGGCCTCGCCGGTGAAGCCGTCCTCGCGGTCGCCGATCTCCGTGAAGTCGGACGGGTCCACGAGGGCGAGGTAGTCCAGTTCCAGCGGCGGGTCGAGCCGGGCGGCCTCGTCGAGGACGAGCCGGGCGGCCGCCAGGACGGCGCCCGCGCCGCCGGGGGCGGCCTGGGCGACGGCGTGCGCGTCGGCCGCCGCGCGGGACTCCCCGAGCGCGCTGAGCGCCTCGGCACGCGCGTGCGTGGCGGGCACCTCCCGCGCGCGGGCCCGCAGCGCCTCCTGCGCGGCGTGCCGGTCGCGGCCGGCGAACAGGGCCGCCGACAGCGCGAGCGCGGTGCGCCGCTGCGGCGCGGACAGATAGCGGTTGCGGCTGGACAGGGCGAGCCCGTCGTCCTCACGGACCGTGGGGACGCCGACGATCTCGATGCCGAAGTTCAGGTCACGGACCATCCGGCGGATCAGGGCGAGCTGCTGGGCGTCCTTCTGGCCGTAGAGCGCCACGTCGGGCCGGGTGAGGTGGAGCAGCTTGGCGACGACGGTGAGCACGCCGTCGAAGTGGCCGGGGCGCGAGGCGCCCTCCAGCCGCTCCCCCATCGGGCCCGCGCCGATCCGGACCTGGGGTTCGCCGCCGGGGTAGACCTCGTCCACGGCCGGGGCGAACACGGTGTCCGCGCCCGCCTCCTCGGCGATCTTGAGGTCGGCGTCCAGGGTGCGCGGATAGCGGTCGAGGTCCTCGCCCTGGCCGAACTGGAGCGGGTTGACGAAGACGGTGACGACGACCTCGCCGTCCGGCCCGGCGAGTTCGCGGGCGGTGCGGATCAGGGTGGCGTGGCCCTCGTGCAGGGCGCCCATCGTCATCACGACGGCCCGGCGTCCGGTGCGCACGCGTGCGTGCAGATCGGCGGCGGTGCGCAGGAGGATGGGGGTCATCGGGCGTCTCCTTCGGTGCCCGGCGTGCCGGGGGTACCCGGGGCGCCGTCGGCCCGGCCCGCGAGGACGCCGAGGAGGTCCTCGGCCAGTTCCGGCTTGAGCAGTCCGTGGGCGAGCGCGCGGTCGGCGGTCGCCCGGGCCATCGCCAGATACCCGGCGACGGTCTGCGGGGCGTGCCGGCGCAGCTCGGCGACGTGCGCGGCGACCGTGCCGGCGTCACCGCGGGCGACGGGGCCGGTGAGCGCGGCGTCGCCGGAGCGCAGTGCGTTGTCGAGGGCGGCGCCGAGCAGCGGGCCGAGCATCCGGTCGGGGGCCTCGACGCCGGCCGCGCGCAGCAGCTCCATGGACTGGGCGACGAGGGTGACCAGGTGGTTGGCGCCCAGGGCGAGGGCCGCGTGGTAGAGCGGGCGGTTCTCCTCGGCGATCCACTCGGGTTCGCCGCCCATCTCGATGACGAGGGCCTCGGCGGCCAGCCGCAGCTCAGCGGGGGCGGTGACGCCGAAGGAGCAGCCGGCGAGGCGCTGGACGTCCACGGGCGTGCCGGTGAACGTCATCGCCGGGTGCAGGGCCAGGGGCAGCGCGCCCGCGCGCAGGGCGGGTTCGAGGACCTTCGCGCCGTAACGGCCGGAGGTGTGCACCAGGAGCTGCCCGGGCCGTACGGCGCCGGTCTCGGCGAGGCCCTGCACCAGGCGGGGCAGGGTGTCGTCGGGGACGGTGAGCAGCACCAGGTCGGCGTGGCGGAGGACCTCGGCGGGCGGCATCAGCGGCACGTCGGGGAGCATCAGCGCGGCCCGCCGCCGGGAGGCGTCGGAGACGCCGGAGACGGCCACGGGGCGGTGTCCGGCGAGCTGGAGGGACGCGGCCAGGGCGGGTCCCACACGGCCGGCGCCGACGACGCCGACGGTGAGCCGCGCGGGGCGGTCCCTGGGGTCTGGTTGTTGAAATGCACTCACGCGAGGGCGGCCTTCCCGTTCCAGTCCGCGCGGGGTACCGGACGATTTCTCGTCATGTTAACGCGATTGGGGTGCGGGGCGGCCTGCTCGTCTCGCGGCGAGGCTGGGGGATCAGCCGGTGAGGGCCCGGATCGTGGGGGTGCGGTAGAGGTCGCGCAGCGGTACGGCGGTCAGTCCGCGGGCGCGCAGGGCGGCGCTGACACGGACGGCGAACAGGGAGTTTCCGCCGAGTTCGAAGAAATCGTCGTCGAGGCCGACGGGGGTGCCGAGGACGGATGCCCAGATCTCCTGGAGGGCCTCGGCGAGACCAGCGTCACGTACCGGGGCGGAGTCCTGCGGGGCGGCCGTCGCGGGGGCCGTGGCGCGGAGCGGGGCCGGGAGCCGGGCCGGGTCCAGCTTGCCGTTGGCCGTGAGGGGGAGGGTGTCGAGGGGGGTGACGGTCGCCGGGACCATGTGCTCGGGCAGGATTCCGGCGGCGCGCTTGCGGATGCCCTGCGGGTCGGCGGCCGGGACGCCGTCGGCGGGCACGACGTAGGCGTCCAGGCGGGCCGTGGCCGGGTCGGCGGGGTCGTCGCGGCGGACGACGACGGCCGCGGCGGTGACCGCCGGGTCCTCCAGGAGCACCGAGCGGATCTCGTCGAGCTCGATGCGGAAGCCCCGGATCTTGACCTGGCCGTCGATCCGGCCGAGGTGTTCGAGCCGCCCGTCGGGGCGGAGCCGGCCGAGGTCGCCGCTGCGGTACAGCCGGGCGGAGGGCTCCTCGGCGTACGGGTCGGGCAGGAAGCGTTCCTCCGTCAGCTCGGGCCGGTCGAGATAGCCGGCGGCGACGCCCGCGCCGCCCACCAGGATCTCGCCGGTGACGCCCGGTGGTACGAGCCGGCCGCGCCCGTCGGTGACGTACAGATGCCAGCCGGGCAGGGCGGGGCCGACGGAACGGGAGCCGGCGAGGGCGAGCGCGCGGGTGACGGTCTGGGCCGTGACGTGCACGGTCGTCTCGGTGATGCCGAACATGTTGACCGTGCGGCAGACCGGCTCGGGGTGCCGGTCGAACCAGGGCAGCAGCATGCGGCTGTCCAGCGGTTCGCCGCCGAAGACCACCAGCCGGACCGGCAGCGGGGCGTGGTCGGTCCGCAGCAGCTGGGAGAACGCGGACGGCGTCTGGCTGAGCACCGTGACCCGGCGCTCCAGGAGGAGGTCGCGGAAGTCCTCGGGCTCACGGCTGACGAAGTACGGCACCACGACCAGCCGCCCGCCGGTCAGCAGGCAGCCCCAGATCTCCCACACCGAGAAGTCGAAGGCGGCGGAGTGGAAGAGGGTCCAGGTGTCGTCGGGTCCCAGCCCGTACGCGTCCCGGGTGGCGTCGATCAGGGCGGTCACATTGCGGTGCGGCACCAGCACGCCCTTGGGGCGGCCGGTGGAACCGGAGGTGTAGATGACGTACGCCGGGTCGTCGGGGGCCGGTCCGGGCAGCTCGGCCGGGACGGCGGTCGCGGCGAGGGCGTCGGGCGTCGCGAGCACGGTGCCGTCCCCGCGCGGGAACTCGGGCAGCCGGGTCACGACCAGGCGCAGGCCGGCGTCCTCGACGGTGTGGGCGAGCCGTTCGGCGGGGTAGGCGGGGTCGGTCGGCACGTAGGCGGCACCGGCCCGGACCACGCCGAGGAGGGTGACGACGAGTTCCGCGGTCCGCTCCAGGCAGACGCCGACGCGGTCGCCGCGCCGTACGCCGTGGGCCAGCAGCCCGGCGGCGATCCGGGCGGACCGTTCGTCCAGGTCCCGGTAGGTGAGTTCGGTGGTGCCGTCGCAGAGGGCGACGGCGTCGGGGGAGGCGGCGGCGATCCGCGCGAACGCGGCGGGCAGCGTGTCCGGTGCGGAGCGGAGTGCTCCGGCGGGGCGGCCGAGCCGGGCCACCCGGGCCCGTTCGTCCGCGTCCAGCAGTTCGACGTCCGCGACCGTCGTCCCCGGGGCGAGGACGCCCTGCCGGCAGACCTCGGCGTAGTGCCGGGTGAACCCCTCGGCGACCGCCGGTGAGACATGGCTGTGCCGGTAGTGGCAGGTGAGACGGGTGCCGCCGGAGGGGAGGGGCGAGAAGACGAAGGTGAGGGGGAAGGGCGGGGCGAGGCAGGGGAGGTGGCCGGCCGGGGGCGCGCCGGGGTCGTCGAGGAGCCCCGCCAGCACCGCCCCGGTCGCCCGCCGCGGTTCCGTCCGGGCCAGATCGCGCAGGGTGGCCGTCTCCGGCAGGTCGTACCGGAGGGACCCGGTCCGGTCGGCGACCGTCGCCGAGCCGGTCCCGCCGTGGCCGTCGTAGCGGGCGAGGGTCAGCGCCAGGGCGGACGGACTCGGCGCGGCCGGGAAGGGCAGGTCCAGGGCGTACGCACCGCAGGTGGTGGCGGACGGGTCGCCCCCGCCCCAGTCCGGGGCGTCGGCCGGGGGCGGGAACGGGGAGCGGTCGGTGGCGGGTCCGGGGCACGGGGAAGGCGGGCGCTCCCCCGTCAGCACCTCGCTCAGATGGCGCAGGCCCGCCCCGTCCAGGCGGTCCCGGTGGGCGACGAGGACCAGGTCGGCCGTGCCGTCGGCGTACCGAAGCAGGACACAGCGCACCTCGCGGGCGACGGGGCGCCGCAGTTCGGCCTCGCGGCGGCGGGCGGCGAGCGGTGCGGCCGGGGCGGCCGGGACGTCGTCCGTCCAGAGCCGCCAGGGGCCCGCAGCGGCCAGCCGCTCCCGCAGTCGTCGTACGTCCGTCCCGGCCGCCGGGACACGGACGGCATGGCACTGTGCACCCGGCACGGGTGACCTCCCCTGTCACTGATCCTGAACCTGAACCTGAACCTGAACCTGATCCTGATCTTGAACCTGATCCTGATCGTGTTGCTGCCCGTGTTGCTGCCCGTGGCGTTCAGCGTGCGGAGAACCCGCCGTCGACCGTCAGGGTCGTCCCGGTGACCTGCCGGGCGTCGTCGGAGAGGAGGTAGACGACCGCCGCCGCCACGTCCTCCGGTTCGATCAGCGCGTTCATCGGCTGCGCGGCGACGAACTCCTCCTCGTGCTCGCTCACCGGCACGTCGAGGGCGCGGGCGATCTCGGCGAGCATCCGGCCCTCGGCGGCCGGGTCGTCGCGGACCGAGCCGGGACAGACGGCGTTGACCCGCACCCGGCGGGGGGCGTAGTCGAGGGCCGCCGCCCTGGTGAGCCCGATCAGGCCGTGCTTGGCGGCCACGTACCCGGCGAAGTGCCGGTAGCCGACCAGGCCCGCCGTGGAGGCGATGTTGACGATGCTGCCCGAGCGGCGGGCGCTCATGGCCTTGCCGACGGTACGGATCATCCGCCAGGCGCCGGAGAGGTCGACGTCGATCATCAGCGCCCACTCCTCCTCGCCGATCTCGTGCGCGGGGCGGCCCGAGGGCGCCGCGATGCCCGCGTTGTTGACGACCCCGTCGAGGGCGCCGAACCGGTCCGCGGCGAGCGCCACCGCCTCCTCGACGGACCGCAGGTCGCGGACGTCGCAGCGGGCCGTCAGCACGGCCGATCCGGCCTCCCGGCACAGGGCCGCGGTGTGCTCCAGCTGCCCCTCGGTGCCCAGCGGGTACGGCACCCCGGGCAGGTCGCCGCAGAGGTCGAGGAGTGCCAGGTCGGCGCCCTCGGCGGCGCAGGCCAGCGCGGTGGCCCGGCCGAGCCCGCGGGCCGCCCCGGTGACGACGACGGTCCTCCCTGTCAGACGCATGGCCCGCTCCTCTCGGCTCAGTGCAGGTCGGCGGTGACGACGGCCAGCAGCTCCGCCGCCGACCCGGTCAGGTACATGTGGCCGCCGGCCAGCTCCGCGGACCGGAAGCCGGCGCCCGCGGCCTTCGCCCAGGCCGCCGCCTCCTCGCCGCTGACGAGTTCGTCGTGGCTGCCGCGGAGCACGGTGAGCGGCGCGGGCAGCGGCAGATCGGTGGACGGCGTGTAGTTCTCGTGCATCTCCACGTCGGCGCGGAGCGTCGGCAGGATCAGCTCGCGCATCTCCGGGTCGTCGAGCGCCTCGTGGGTGTACCCGGCGAACTCGTGGACCCGGGCGAGGAACGCGTCGTCGGGCAGACCGGTGGCGCGGCGGGCGCGCTGTTCGGCGGGTTGCGGGGAGCCGCTGACGAAGAGGCGGGCGAGCGTGGTGTCACCGGGGTCCGCGACGAGACGGTGGGCCAGTTCGTAGGCGAGGACGGCGCCCAGGCTGTGGCCGAACAGGGCGATCCGGCGCGGCAGCGCGGGGTCGGCGTCGAGGGCGGCGCGCAGGTCGCCGTACAGGCCCTCGACCGCGGTGCCGGCCTCGGTGTGCGGTTCCTCGTCGATACGGCGTTCACGGCCTGGCAGTTGGAGCGGCAGGATCGTCAGGCTCTCGCCCGCGATCCGCTGCCAGGGGCGGAAGAAGGAGGCGCCGGCCCCCGCGAAGGGCAGGCAGACCAGGGTCGTGCGCGCGGTCGTCGGCTCGGTCATCGGCTCGTCCCTTCCGGTGCGGCGGCCAGCCGGGCCGTGTAGCGCACCGGCAGCTTCTTCAGGCCCCGGCTGGTGGAGTTGTCGAAGACCCACTCCAGCTCGTCGTGCGGGACGGCGAGTTCGAGGCCGGGCAGGCGGCGCAGCAGGGTCGGGAAGGCGACCGAGCCCTCGACGCGGGAGAGGGGGGCGCCGACGCAGAAGTGGGCGCCGTGGCCGAAGGCGAAGTGGCGGTTGTTGGCACGGGTGATGTCGAGGCGGTCGGGGTGCTCGAAGGCCTCGGGGTCGCGGTTGGCGGAGTCCATGAGGATGTGGACGAAGCCCTCGCGGGGTATCGGGCAGCCGTCGAGCTCCATGTCCTCGGTGGCCACCCGCAGGGTGCCGCGGTAGACGGGCGGTTCGAAGCGCAGGAACTCCTCGACCGCCGACTCGACCAGCTCGGGCTCGCTGCGCAGGAGGGCGAGCTGGTCGGGGAAGCGGAACAGTGCCTGGAAGCCGTTGCCGATGAGGTTGGCGGTGGTCTTGTGGCCGGCGATGATCAGCAGGACGAGGGTGGAGACGAGTTCGTCGTTGGTGAAGACGTCCTCCTCGTCGGCGGCCCGCAGCAGGATGGAGACCAGGTCCTCGCCGAGTCCCTCGGCGCGGCGCCGGTCGAGCAGCCCGATCAGGTACTGCTCGATGCTGTCGCTGGCGACCTTCAGCTGACGGTTCGACTCCTCGTCCGCGAAGGGGGCGCCGCTCAGCCAGTAGCCCCAGGCGTGCAGGTCGGGGCGGTCCTCGATGGGGACGCCGAGGAATTCGCAGATGACCCGCATGGGCAGGGTGAACGCGAACTCCATCAGGTCGATCTCGCCCGACGCGGGCAGCGCGTCGACGAGTTCGTCGGTGATCTCCTGGATGCGGGGCCGCAGCAGGGCCATCCGGCGCGGGACGAAGGCGCGGCTGACCAGCCGGCGCAGCCGGGTGTGCTCGGGCGCGTCCGCGGTGATCATGTTGCGGATGAGGACCGGGCTGCTGTCCTTGAGGAGGTCGCGGAACCAGCCGGGCGCGTTGTCCACGGACTTGGAGAGCCTCGGGTCGCCGAACGCCCTGAGCGCGGTCTCGTACGCGGAGACCACGTAGGCGTCGCCGCCGGGCGGGTAGTCGATGGCGTGGACCGGGCAGCCGCTGGCGCGCAGACGGGTGTTGGCGGCGTGGGTGGCGCCGGGCGCCGGGTCGGGGTGGGTGAAGAACTCCGGGGGGAGGCGGTCGCCGCCGGCCGCGATGCCGACGAGCGCGGCGAGGGCGGGGGCCGGGACGGGGGGCGTGGAAGCCGGGGTGACGGCGGGCTCCTGGGGACCGTCCGCCGGGGTGGTGGCGGGTGCGGAGGGCTGCCGGGTGGTGTCGGCGGGCATCACGTCTCCTTGGAGGTCGGGGCGCCGGACGGCTCCGCCGCGTCGGTGACGGCGTACTCCTCCGGCGGGGCGAGCTTGCGGATGCGGGGGCTGAGCGTGGGCAGGGCGGCCAGGCCCGAGACGATGCCCATGGCCGTGAAGACCGCGGTGGGTCCGGCCAGGTCGAAGAGGGCGCCGACGCCGAACACGCCGAGCGGCGCGGCCACCATCGACATGAACATCACGGCGCCGAGCACCCGGCCCTGGGTCCGGTCGGGCGCCATCGCCGCGAGGTAGGCGAGGAACAGGGCGCTGGTGATGGGCCCGCGCAGGAAGACGCAGGCGACGATGACGCCGAGCGGGACGAGCCCGGAGACGTTGGCGAGCAGGACGGCGGCGACCGGACCGATCCAGGCGGCCGTCAGGAACAGCACCGGCGGCGGCACCCGCTTGATGATCGGGCTCGCGAGGAGCGAGCCGACCACCCCGCCGATGCCGGCGATGGACAGCAGCAGACCGGTGAAGGTGGCGGAGGCGCCCCGGCTCTCGGCGGTGGCGATCAGCGCGAGGAAGACGCCGGTGTGGGTGAACGCCATGTTCGAGCCCATGATCCAGACGATCAGCAGCCGCAGGACGGGCTGCCGGGCCAGGAAGCGGAAGCCCTCGGCGGCGTTGCGCTTCTCGCCGGGCCCGGGGTTCTCCACCTTCAGGGGCTTGCGGATGAACAGCAGCAGCACGGACGACACCAGGAACGACAGGGCCGACGTGAGGAACGGGAAGGCGCGCGCGACGGCGAACAGCGAGCCGCCGGCCGGGGGCCCGCCCATGGTGGCCGCGAAGTACCGGACCTGGTTCTGCGCGGTGGCCTGGGTCAGCTGCGAGGGCGGCACCAGCTGTTTGATGACGGCGAGTCCGGTCGGGTTGGAGACGCCGAGACAGGCCGCCGAGCCGACGGCCACGGCGAGGATGACGACGGGGTGGGTGTGGCCGGTGGAGACGAGGAGCGCCAGCAGCCCGAGCAGGACGACGCGCACCAGGTTGCACACGAGCAGCAGCAGCCGCCGGTCGACGCGGTCGGCGAGGGTGCCGCCGGGGATCGACATCAGGCTGGCGGTGACGAGCTGGGCGGAGCCGACGGCACCGGCGTAGAACGCGGAGCCGCCGGTGGCGAGGATCAGCAGCGGGTAGGCGACCTCGGCGGTCTCCTTGGCCAGCGCGGCGAACGCCTCGCTGGTCCACAGCGCCTGGAAGTCGGCGTTGCGCAGCAGCGGTTTCGGCTCCCCCGGGCGGGCCTGCGCCGCGTCCTGGGTGATCGCGTCAGCCATGGTCACTCCGTTTCTCGTCGAGCACCGCGAGGAGCCGGGCCGCGAGGGGGCCCGCGTGGGGCGGGGCGAGCATCGACCAGTGGTCGCCGGGGACCCGCTCCACCCGCAGCCCGCCGCCGTACAGCCCGGCCAGCCGGGCCCGCAGCCGCTCCGGGCCGTCCGGCGCGAGCCCCTCGGCCGCCGTGAACAGGACCGCGCGGCAGGGCAGCGGGCGCGGCCGGTGGCGCAGCAGGGCGGTCTGCCGGGCGGCGAACCGCCGCCGCAGCTCCGGTTCCCCGCGCAGCCGCCGGCCGAGCGGGCCGACGCCGAGCGCGGCCTCGGCCCGGTGCCGCAGACCGGCGCGCAGGAAGTCGGGGGCGAGGCCGACGGGCAGTCCGGCGGTGTCGGGCACGAAGCCGTCCAGGCACAGCAGGACGTCGACAAGCTCGCCGCGCCGGACGAGCTGCCGGGCCAGTTCATGGGCGACGACGGCGCCGTAGGACCAGCCGCCGAGGGTGTACGGCCCCTCGGGGCGGGCCCGCAGCAGCGCGCCGAGGTGTGCGGCGGCGAGGGCGGCGACCGTGCGCGGGGTGCCCCGGGGGTCGTCGGCGTCCTCCAGCCCGAGCACCGGCCGGGGGCAGCCGGCGGCGGCGAGGGCGCCGGCGAGGTCCCGGTACGGGAGCGCGGTGCCGACGGCGTCGCTGACCAGGAACAGCGGGCGTTCCCCGGGCCGTCCCTCGGCGAGGGTGGCGACCCCGGGCACCGGGGGCGCCTCGGTGCCGCCGGTGACGGCCGCCACGAGGTCGCCGAAGGTGGGCCGGCGGGAGAAGTCGGTGACGGACAGGGTGTGACCGGTGCGCTCCCGGACGGCGGACATCAGGCCGACGGCCATCAGGGACTCGCCGCCCAGCACGAAGAAGTCGTCCTCGTCACGGGCCTCGTCCGTGCCGAGGGTGCGGCACCAGACGTCGGCGAGGACGGCCCGCAGACCGTGGGGGGCGCGGGGGGCGGGGGCGGGCGCCGGGGCGACCGCGGAAGTGCGCGCCGAGGCAGGCTCCGGCGTGCGCGCGGGCTCCCCGGTCCCCCGCCGCGCCTCCCGCCGCTCCTGCTGTGGATCCTCCCCCTGGAACCGGTACCCGGGCAGCGACACCCGCTCCGCCCCCGGGCCTGCCGGCTCGACCAGGTCGCCGAGTGCGCGGTCGACGCCCCGTTCCCACAGGGTGGCGAGCGCCGACAGCAGGGCGTCCTCGGCGGGTTCGCCGGGCCGTCCGGTCAGGCGTACGGCGGTGAAGGCGGCGGCGTCCCAGCCGGCGCTGCGGCGCAGTCCGCCGAGCATCGAGCTGCCGGGGCCGAGCTCGACGTACGTCGTGCAGCCGGAGGCGAGGAGGGTGTCCATGGCGCGGGCGAGCAGGACGGGGCTGCGGAGCTGGGTGGCCCAGTAGTCGGGCCGGGCCACCAGGTCCGGGTCGGCGCGCTCGCCGGTGGTGTTGGAGATCAAGGGCAGCCGGGGCGGGCGGGCGGGCACCGACGACAGGTGGGTCCGCACCGCCTCGGCTGCCGGTTCCATGGCCTTCGAGTGGAAGGCGTGCCGGGTGTGCACCGGCGTGATCGGCAGGCCCGCCAGCGCGGGGCCCGCCAGCAGGTCCGTCAGGGCGTTCTCGGGTCCGGCCAGCACGGCGGTCCCCGGGCCCGCCACGGCGACGGTGACCTCGCCGCCGGCGGGGAGCCGGGCGGCGATCTCCCGCGCGTCGCCGGTGACGCTGACCATGCGGCCGGGTTCGGCGTCCGCCATGGCGCGGGCCCTCAGGTGCACCACGTCGGCGGCGTCCTGCGGGGACCAGACCCCGGCGAGGGCGGCGGCCGCGTACTCGCCGACGCTGTTGCCGAGCAGCGCGGCGGGCCGTACGCCCCACTCCTTGAGCTGGCTGCCGAAGGCGTGCCCGAGGGCCAGCAGGGCGAGCTGCTGGTGCACGGTGTCCGCGAACCAGTCCTCGGACACGCCGGCCTCCGTGTCGACGGCGGGGGTCAGGTCGACGCCATGGGTGTCCCGCACGTGCCGGGCGATCGTGTCGAAGGCGGTGCGGAAGCCGGGGAGCGCCCGGTGCGCGGCGGCGCCGGCGGCGTGCCGCAGGGTGCCCTGGCCGGGGAGGACGAAGGCGACCTTGCCGAGCCTGCGCGGCCCGGCGCCCGCGTCGCGGGCGCTCTCGCGGGCGGCGACCGAGCGCAGCAGCCGTGCCGCCTGCTCCCCGTCGGCCGCCACGACGGCCGCCCGGTGCTTGTACGTCCGCCGCGCGGCAAGGGTCCGGGAGACCTGGGCGACGGTCGGAGCCTGCACGGCCGGCCCGCCGTCCGCACCGGGTTCCGGGGGCGCGGTCCCGGTGAGGGTGTCGGCGAGGAGACCCGCCGCCTCTCCCAGGGCCCGCGGTGCCGCCGCCGACAGCAGCAGGGGGCGGGGGCCGGGGCGGTCGGGCAGGGGGGCGGTGCGGGGGGCGGCGGTGAGGACGACGTGGGCGTTGGTGCCGCCGACGCCGAAGGAGCTGACGGCGGCGGCGCGGGGCGCGTCCCAGGGCTCGGCCCGGTCCAGGATCCGGAACGGTGAACCGTCCAGCTCCAGCAGCGGGTTGGGCCGGGTGTAGTGGGCGGTGGGCACCAGCCGGCGGCGTTCCAGCATCAGCGCGGTCTTGATCAGACCGGCGACCCCGGAGGCCGCGCCGGTGTGCCCGATGTTGCCCTTGACGGCACCGAGCGCGCACCGCGGACGGCCCGGCACCGGACGGCCGAAGACCTCGGCGAGCGCCTGGACCTCCACGGGGTCGCCGAGCCGGGTCGCGGTGCCGTGGGCCTCGATGTGGTCGAGGTCGGCGGGGTCGACGCCGGCCACGCGCTGCGCGGCGCGGATCACCTCGCTCTGCCCGGCCGGGGAGGGCGCGGTGAAGGCCATCTTGTCGGAGCCGTCGTTGTTGACGGCGCTGCCGGTGATCACTGCGGCGATCCGGTCGCCGTCGCGCACCGCGTCCGCGAGCCGTTTGAGGACGACCACGGCGACGCCTTCGCTCGGGACCGTGCCGGCCGCGTGCTCGTCGAAGGGGCGGCAGCGGCCGTCGGGCGAGAGGATGCCGCCGGGCTCGTGGAGGTAGCCCCACTCGCCGTCGGGCATCACGGTGACACCGCCGGCGAGCGCGGCGTCGCACTCGCCGCCGAGGAGGGCGCGCACGGCGAGGTGGGTGGCGGTGAGGGAGGTGGAGCAGGCGGTCTGCACGGTGAGCGCGGGGCCGCGCAGCCCGAGCTTGTAGGCGGCGCGGGTGGCGAGGAAGTCCTTCTCCCGGCCGATGTAGCGGGCGAGTTCGCCCAGGCCGGGGTCGAGGTGCTCGCCCACCCGGTCGGCACCGGCGTACACCCCGACGCGCCCCCGGAAGCGGGTCGGGTCGAGTCCGGCGTCGTCGAACGCGGTGACCGCGGCCTCCAGGAACACCCGCTGCTGCGGGTCGGTGGCGGCGGCCTCGGCCCGGCTGTAGGAGAAGTAGGCGTGGTCGAAGCGGCGGGAGTCGGCGATCACCCCCATCGCGGGCACGAAGTTCTCCCGGCGGACGTACGCCGGGTCGGCGCCCCGCGCGATCAGCTCGTCCGGTGCGGGGCGGCTGATGCCGTCGGCCCCGGCGCCGAGCAGCGCCCAGTACCGTTCCACGTCCCCGGCCCCGGGCAGCCGGCAGGCCATGCCCACGACGGCCACCGCGCCCTGCGCGGCGCTCGGCACGCTCACACCCCCAGCTCGATGTAGAGGTGGTCGAGGCCCACGTACGACAGGTTGGGACCCCACTCGGGGGTCTCGGCGGCGATCCGCGCGTCCGGGAAGCGGGCGGCGAACCGGCGGAGCAGGACGGCCGCCTCCAGCCGGGCGAGGGGCGCGCCCACGCAGTAGTGCGGGCCGAAGCCGAAGACGAGGTGCTGGTCCCCGGTGACCGGACAGGCGCCGCCGCCCCCGGTCTCCTCCAGCAGCCCCTCCCCGGTGAGGCTCACGAGGACGAGATCGCCCGCGCGCATCGACTCCCCGGCGAGTTCCTGGTCGTACGCCACGACCCGGCCCAGGTGCCGCAGCGGCGGCCGGCGTTGCAGGACCCGCTCGACGAACTCCTCGGCCGCGCCCGGCCGCTGTTCCCGTACGGCGTCCCAGACCGCCGGTTCGGCCAGGGCGTCCATGACGGTCGACGCGAGGAGCGAGGAGGTGGTCTCCAGGCCGCCGAAGAGGTTCATCGCCCAGGTCGCGGTGGTGCGGGCGCGGTCCTCGGGGGTCCCCTGCGGGAAGGAGCGGGGGGCGTCGGCGCGGGAGAGCGCCTCGGTCATCTCCACCATCGTGCGGTGCGCCTCGGCCGCGTGGTCGCGGCGGTACATGGCGCCGATGAACAGCGACAGGGTGCGCGCCCAGCGGTGCAGGGTCTCCGGGGGTTCGGCGACGCCCACGACGTGCGCCATCACCCGGCCGGAGATCCCGTCGGCGACGGCCGGGACGACGTCGTACGGCGGGCTCGCGGCCAGCGCGTCCAGGCAGGCGTCGGTGATCTCCTCGACGCGCGGCGCGAGGGAGCGGACGTAGGAGGCGGACAGCAGGCGCTGCACGGGGCGGCGCAGCGCGGTGTGCTCGGGGGCGTCGGTCTGCACGAACCACAGCCGCAGGAACGCGGTGAGGTCGCGGTACTCCTCGCGGACCGCCTCGCCCATGTAGAGCTGGAAGGAGCGCTCGAACGTCCCGGAGGTGAAGCCGGGGTGGTGGAGGACCTGCCGGGCGAGCCGTGGATCGGCGACCACCCAGCATTCGAGGTCCTCGTCCCACGCGAGCGGGGGTGTGGCGTTCACGCGCCGCCGGCCTCCTTCTCGACGAGTGCCCTGAGGCCCGCCGGGGTCGGCGAGAGCAGGAAGTCGCGGAGCCGGACGGTCGTGCCGAGGTGCTCCTTGACCTTGCGCATGAGGCGTACGGCGCCCAGGGAGTTGCCGCCCACCATGAAGAAGTCGGTGTCGGCGTCGATGTCCCCGGCCTCGGTGCCGTCGGCGAGTTCGGCGAACAGCTCGGCGATCCGCGCGGTCAGGGCCGCTCCGGGGTCGGCGGCGCTCCGCTCGGCCTGTCCGGCGGGGACGGCGGAGGCGGCGAGGGCGCGCCGGTCGACCTTGCCGTTGGCGGTGACGGGGATGCCGTCCACGAGCGTCCACAGGGTGGGGACCATGTACGCGGGCAGCGTCCGCTGGAGCAGGGAGCGCAGATCGGTGGCGGCGAGGGCGGCGCCCGGCACCGGGACCACCGCGGCGACCAGCCGCTTGTCGGCGCTGTCCCCCTCGGTGACCAGCACGACGGCGTCCTGTACGGCCGGGTGGCCGCTCAGCACGTCGGCGATGGCGCTGAGCTCGACCCGGTAGCCGCGCAGTTTGACCTGGTCGTCGGCGCGGCCGAGGAAGGTCAGCCGGCCGCGGGAGTCGAGGCGTACGACGTCGCCGGTGCGGTAGAGCCGCTCGGGCACGTCGGGCGAGAACGCCCCGAACGAGCGGGCCGTCTCGTCGGGGTCGCCGAGGTAGCCGTCGGCGAGGCCCTCGCCCGCCGCGTACAGCTCGCCGACCGCGCCGGGCGGCAGCAGCCTGCGGCGGGCGTCGAGGACGTACACGCGCGTGCCGGGCACGGGCCGGCCGATGGGCAGCGGGCCGTCGACCTCGTCGGGCGAGGAGACGGAGTGGGTGGTGGTGAAGGTGGTGTTCTCGGTGGGGCCGTAGCCGTTGGTGACGACGAGGCCGGGGTGGCGGGCGAGGACGCGGGCGGTGTGCTCGTGCGGGACGACGTCACCGCCGGTCAGCAGCTGCCCGAGGCCGCCGAGCGCGTCGGGGGCGAACTCCTCCACGAGCCGGAACAGCCCGGCCGTCAGCCAGGCCACGGTGATCCCGCGCTCGCGCAGGAACGCCCCGAGCTCGGTGGGCGAGGCGAGGCCCGCCGGATGCACCTCCAGGGCGGTGCCGGTGAGCAGGGCGCCCCACACCTCCAGGGTGGAGGCGTCGAAGGCGAGCGGCGACAGCCGCAGCATCCGCTCCCCCGGGCCGAGCCGTACGAACCCGGCGTCGTGCACCAGCCGGATCACGGCCCGGTGCGGCACGGCGACGCCCTTGGGCTCCCCGGTGGAGCCGGAGGTGAAGGCGACGTAGGCCAGGCGGGAGGGGTCCTCGGGGGCCGGTTCGGGGACGTCGGGCGCGGGCTTCCAGTCGGGTTCCCACACGGCCACCGGCTCGGCGCCCAGGCCCCGGAACCGGGCGGCCGTCCCGCCGTCCGCCGGGCCGACCAGCGCGGCGGCGGGCGCGGCGCGGGCCACGATCCTCGCCAGCTGGGCGTCGGTGGCGCTCTGTTCGACGCCCACGTAGGCGGCGCCCGCCCAGAGCACGCCCAGGACGGCGACGGCCTCGGCGACCGAGCGGTCCACGCCGACCAGCACCCGGTCCCCGGGGCGGACCCCGGCGGCGCGCAGCAGCCGCGCCTGTTCCCCGGCCGCGCCGGCCAGTTGGGCGTAGGTGAGGGCCGCCGTGGCGTCCCGTACGGCGACGGCGTCCGGGGTGCGGGCGGCGGCCGCGCGGAACAACGCGTCGAGGGAGGTGTCGGGGAAGGCGGTGCGGGTGGCGTTGAGGGCGGTGAGCCGGGCGTGGCCCTCGGCGGAGAGGCCGCGTACGTCCTCCAGGCGGGCCGCGTCCCCGGTGGCGAGTTCCTCGGCGCCGGCCAGGAAGTCGGCGACGAAGGCGCGGGTCTCGGTCTCGGTCCACACGGCGGTGGCGTACTCGACATGGCCCGCGTAGGCGGGGTCGGAGTGCCCGATGAGCATGGTCAGGTCGAACTGGGAGCCGCCGCCGTGCCCCTCCTCGACGCGCAGGCGGGCGGTGCCCGCGTCGAGGGTGCGGGGCACGAGCTGGTCGTGCATGCCGAAGCAGACCTGGACGAGCGGGTGGCAGCCGAGGCTGCGTTCGACGCCGAGCCGGGCGACCAGTTCCTCGAAGGGGAGGTCGCCCGCGTCGATGGCGCGGCCGAGCGCGGTGTGCACGGAGCGCAGGTAGGCGGCGGGGCTCGCGTCGTCGTCGAGGTCGACGCGGACCGGTACGAGGTTGCCCGCGACGGCGATCAGCCGTTCCAGCCCGGCGCTCTGCCGGCCGAGCAGCGGCACGCCGACGAGCAGACTGCGGGTCCCGGTGCGGCGGCCGAGGGCGAGGGCGAACGCGCCGAGCAGGAAGGCGTACGGGGTGACGCCGAGGGTGCGGGCCCGCTCGGTGACGGCGGCGGACAGGGCCGGTCCGAGGTCGAGGCCGGTGCGTTCGCCGGTGGCGTCCTGGAGGGCGGGGCGCGGCCGGTCGGCGGGGAGTTCGAGGGTGGTGGGCGCCCCGTCGAGGTGCTCCTTCCAGAACGCGGCCTGGGTGTCCCACACGCCCTGTGCGCGCAGGGTCTCCTGGCGGTCCGTCAGCAGCCGTACCGGCGGGGCCTCGCCGGTCCCGGGCTCCGGCCCGGTGCCGGTGAGCGCGGCGTGCCGGGCGGACAGCTCGCGCAGCAGCAGTCCGACCGCCCGGCCGTCGAGCACCATGTGGTGCGCGGCGAGGACGATCGCGTCCCGGCCCTCGGGGTGGGTGAAGAGCAGCAGCCGCCAGGCGGGCGCGGCCGCCAGGTCGAAGGGACTGCGGCCCTGTTCGGCCCCCTCCCGGCGCACGAACGCCTCGAACTCCCCGGCCGGCCCCTCGTGCGCGATCTCCGTCAGCTGCGGGGTGTGCGCGGGCAGCAGTTCCCGTACGACGTCGTCCTCGCCGTCGGCCGTGCTCTCCCGGAAGACCGTGCGCAGGCCCTCGTGGCGGGCGGCGGTCTCGGCGAGCGCCTTGGCGAGGGCGCCGCGGTCGATCCGGCCGCCGTCCTCGGTGTACGCGGTGAAGACGAGGTTGTACGGCGAGCCGCCGGCCACCCGCTCGATGAGCCACATGCCGCGCTGGGCGGGTGAGAGGGCGCCGTCGTCGTCCTGCCGGGGGGTGTCGTGGGCGGTCCCGGCGGGTTGTGCGGCCCGCGCCCCGGCGAGCACCTCGGCGAGCGGGCGCCCGCCGAGGAGGTCGAGCACGGGGATGCGCAGGCCGAGCTGCTCCTGGGCGCGGGCGGCCAGGCGCATCGCCCGCAGCGAGTCACCGCCGAGGGAGAGGAACGTCTCCGTGGCGAAGCTCGCCGGGTCCACCCCGCCGCCGAGGACGGAGACGGCCAGCGCTTCGCGGGCCGGCGCCATCAGAGGGCCTCGGCGGGCTTCGCGAGGAGGTCGGCCTGGCCGCTGACGGTGGCGGAGCGGAACAGGTCGATGGTGCGCAGGGTCCGCCCGGAGGCCTGGCTGAGGCGCTCCACCAGGACCACGAGGAGCAGGGAGTCGCCGCCGGACTCGAAGAAGCTGATGTCGTCGTCGGGGTCGTCGGCGGTGTCCTCGATGCCGAGGACCTCACGCCACACGGATCGCACGAGGTCGAGCCGCTCCTCGGGGTCGTCCAGGTCGATGGTCCGGGCGGGCTGTTCCAGCACGGGTTCCTCCGGTGAGGTGGCAAGGTCCGCGGCACTGCGCCGCAGATCCGTCAGGAAGGCGGACACGGCCATGGGGTCGGTGACGTCCGTCGGGTGGTCGAGGGAGAGTTCGAGCCGCCGTCCTTCGGCGTCGTCCGTGATGCGGACGAACGCCGCGAGGTCGTACTTGACGTAGAGGGGGTCGAGCGGACGCAGCCGGCCGGTGACACCGGGGGCGAGCACGGGGGTGTGGGGGGCGTCGTCCAGGTTGAGCAGGACCGGGGTGAGGGGCGGCCAGATCCGGGTGCGGTCGGGGTTGAGGCGGGCGGCGAGCGCGTCCAGGGGCACGTCGGCGTCCATGAACGCCTCCATGGCGGCGATCCGGGCGGCGCCGAGCAGGTCCCGCCAGGTGGTGCCGGGCTCCAGGGAGATCCGCAGCACCACGGTGGTGATGAACATGCCGATGACGTCCCCGGCGTCTGGGTGGTCGCGGCCGGGCCAGGCGAAGGCGATCAGGAAGTCGCGCTGTCCGCTGTTCCTGGCCAGGGTCGCGGAGAGCAGGGCGACGCCGAGCATGAACGTCGTACAGCCCTCCTCGGCGGCGACCGCCAGGGCCTTCGCCGTGCGGTCGGCGTCCAGCCGGGTGGTGACGGTGGCGCCGAGCCGGGCGGCCTCCAGGTCGTCGCCGGCCCCGCGCTCGAAGGGCAGGGGTACGTCGACGGGGGCACCCCTGAGCCGTTCGACGACCTCGTCGACCTGGGCGGCGATCTCCTCGGGCGGGCGCTCGGGGACGACGGAGGCGGGGTGCGGGGGGTCGCTCAGCCGCGGGACGGTACCGGCGAGCCGGGCGCGGTAGACGGTGAAGATCTCCTCCAGGAGCATCGTGCGCGACAGTCCGTCGACGACGATGTGGTGGGAGACGAGGACCAGCAGGGTGCGGCGGGCGTCGAGCCGTACGACGACGGCCCGGGCGGGTGCGTCGGCGGCCAGGTCGAACGGGGTGCCGCAGAGTGTGCGTACGTACGCGTCGGCCTCGGCGCCGGTGAGTCCCTCGGCCTCGGCGTCGCGCAGCAGGACCGGGCCGGGCTCGCCGTCGGTGCGGTACTCGACCCGGCGCCTGCCGAGGTCGAAGCGGAAGCGGGCCCGCAGGGAGGGATGGCGGGCGAGGGTGAGCCGGGCGGCCTCGACGAGGTGTCCGTGGTCCACCTCGCCGGTGAACTCCACGACGGACGGCACGAGCTGGGTGGGTCGTTGCAGCTCGTCGCGGTCGAGGACCCACAGGCCCTGCTGCATGCGGGTGGCCGGGTACCAAACGGACAACACGCGAGATTCCCCCGAAACTCATGTGAACACTGAAACCGCTTACAGGAGCCGCAAACAGCATGCGGTAAAACGGTGCGCAAACAAATGGAAAGCAAAATGCGTTTCCGACACGGCCAGAACGGTGAGCGCCGCTCAATGGCTGAATTACCGTAGGCAGCCCATGATGAGCATGTCAAGGCTTTCCTTGCCTGGCGCGTTCCCGGCAGGTCAGACCGATTGCGCACCAGTTTCTGGCCAGGTGGCGCAAAATCAATTCAACGCCGAACATGTCCAATTCATTACACTCCCACGAACAGCGTCAACAGATCGTCAAATAATTAAGCTTCACCCGCCACCTGTCGTGTACGTTGGCCCGCGGCATCCTCACCGGACGAAAGGACGACCCCTTGAAAGTCCATGACGCCGCCCGACCCGCAGCAGCGATTTCCGGATGCCCCGTGCACCAGGGGGCGACGGCCGATCTCGTCGACCCCTGGCTGTACAGCGGAGGCGACGCGCACGCCGTCTGGCGGTGGATGCGGGCCCAGGAGACCCTGACCCGCCAGGAGGTCGACGAGAAGCGCGGGTTCTGGAACATCGTCGGGTTCCACGACGCCGAGCGCGTCCTGCGCGACACCGAGACCTTCACCTCGGAGCGCGGCACCATGCTCGACCTGCTCGGCACCGACGACCCGGCCGGCGGCAAACAGCTCGCCGTCACCGACCCGCCGCGCCACACCGAGATGCAGACCCGCCTCAAGAAGGCCCTCGCCGTGAAGGCCGTGGAGCGGCAGAAGGACATGATCAGACCCCTGGTCGTGGACCTGATCTCCCCGCTCGGCGACGGCGGCACCTTCGACTTCGCCGAGGCCATGCTGGCCATGCCGATGTCCGTGACCGGCACCATGATGGGCCTGCCCCGCGCGGACTGGGCCTGGCTCAGCCGGCTGACGACGATCTGCATCGCCGCCGACGACCCCGAGTACCAGGACCCCGGCGGCAAGGCCGCCACCCTGGAACGCGCCCACCGCGATCTGTTCGCCTACTTCCAGGACCTGGTGCGTTTCCGCCGGCAGAACCTCGGCGACGACCTGCTCAGCGTGCTGATCTCCACCGAGTTCGAGGGCCGCCACATGGACCCCGGCGAGATCGTCGCGAACTGCTACAGCCTGCTGCTCGGCGCGAACGTCACCACCCCGCACTCCCCCAACTACGTGATGGCGGAGTTCATCGACCAGGGCGTCCTGGAGGACTGGGCCGCGCACCCCGAGCTCACCACCTCCGCCACCGAGGAGGCGCTGCGCTGGGCCTCGCCGGTCAACCACTTCCTGCGGTACGCCACCCGGGACGTCGAGGTCAGGAACACCCAGGTCAGCGCCGGTGACGCGGTGGTCGTCTGGCTCGGCTCCGCCAACCGCGACGACGCCGTCTTCCCCGACGCGGGCACCTTCGACATCCGCCGCAGGCCCAACAAGCACATCGCCTTCGGCATCGGCCCGCACTACTGCATCGGCCACAGCGTCGCCCGCGTCACCCTGCGCATCCTCTTCGAGGAACTCCTCACCCGCTTCGACACCTTCCGCCCGGCCGGCACCCCGGAACGCCTGGCCTCCAACTTCGTCTCGGGCTGGAAGCACGTACCGATCACGGCCCGCCCCCGGCCGAACACGGGGTGAGCGGGGTGAGCGGGGCCACCGGGATTCCGGGGACTGCGGCCAGGGGGAGCACGGCAGGGGTGCGCGTGCCCGGGACTCCGTGGTTGCGGTGTTTCCACGCCGCCGCGCCCGGTGCCGTGCGGCTGTTCGTGTTTCCGCACGCCGGGGGCAACGCCGCCTTCTTCCACCCGTTCTCGGCGCGGCTCTCGCCCCGGGCCGAGGTGCTGGTCGTGCAGTACCCGGGCCGCCAGGAGCGGTTCCACGAACCCTGCGTCGAGGATCTGCACGAGCTGGCCGACACCGTCGCCGCCGAACTCGCCGAGTGGGCCGAGGAGCCGTACGCCCTGTTCGGGCACAGCATGGGCGCCACGCTCGCGTTCGAGGTGGGCGCCCGGCTGCACGCCGCCGGGGCCCGTCCGCGCGCCCTGTTCGTGTCGGGGCGGCGCGCGCCCTCGGTGCCCGCGCCCGGCTCGGTGCACCGGGCGAGCGACGAGAAGCTGATCGCCGACATGAAGCTCCTCGGCGGCACCGACACCCGGATGCTGGACAACCCCGAGCTGCTCGCGGCGATCCTGCCCGCGGTGCGCAGCGACTACGTCGCCACCGAGACGTACCGCTACCGGGGCGCGCCCCCGCTCGACTGCCCCGTCACCGCGTTCATCGGCGACGTGGACCCGCGCGTGGACGCCCCCATGACCCGGGCCTGGGCCACGCACACGACCGACGCGTTCGCCCTCCACACCTTCGAGGGCGGCCACTTCTTCCTGGTGCCGCATCTCGACGCCGTCGCGCGGACCATCGCCGACGCACTCGCCCCCCAGGCCGGAATCATCAATTCCGGAATGATTAATTCCTGAACCAATTACTCGGAATCCCGAAGAGGACCCTCATGAAATACCGCGTCATCGGCAGCGACCCGGCCACCCGCCGCGAGGTGAGTGTTCTGAGCCTCGGCTCCATGCTCTTCGGGACGGTGACCGACGAAGCGACCTCCTTCGCCCTGCTCGACCGTTTCGTCGAGGCCGGCGGCACCTTCATCGACACGTCCAACAACTATGCCTTCTGGGTCGACGGCACCCAGGGCGGCGAGAGCGAGGAACTGCTCGGCCGCTGGATCCGCAGCCGCGGCATCGGCGACGAGATCACCTTCGCCACGAAACTCGGCGCCCGCCCGAACGAGCCGACGAGCGGTTTCAGCCTGAATGTCGAAGGACTTTCGGCCAAGACCATCCGGGAATCCGCCGAACGCAGCAGGGAGCGGCTCGGCATCGAGCGCATTCACCTGCTGTACGCGCACATCATGGACGAGAAAACGCCCCTGGAGGAGACCGTCCAGGGCTTCGGCGAGGTCGTCGCCGACGGGGTCGCCGGCCTGCTCGGCGCGAGCAACCACTGGGCCTGGCGGATCGAGGCCGCCCGCACCCTCGCCCGGGCGGCCGGCCTGCCCGGCTACGAGGTCCTCCAGCACCACCACAGCTACCTCCGCCAGCGCGCCGACGTCCCGAGCCTGCGCTCGCCCGACGGCAACCAGGGCCTGGTCAGCGCCGATCTGCTCAGCTACGTCCGCGCCCACCCCTCCCTCACCCAGGTCGCCTACTCGCCGCTGCTGGCGGGGGCGTACGTCCGCGACGACAAGCCGCTCGGCCCGGGCTTCGAGCACGCGGGCACCGAGCCCCGCCTCCGGGCGGTGCGCGAGGTGGCGGAGGAGACCGGCGCGAGCGTCAACCAGGTCGTCCTGTCCTGGCTGCTCGGCGGCGACATCCCGATCCTGCCGCTGGTCGGCGCCTCCTCGATCGACCAGCTGAACGACAGCCTGGCCGCGGTCGACCTGGAGCTGACCGCGGAGCAGCGGGCGAAGCTCGACGGCGTGAACTGACCCCGCCCGCGTCCCGGCACGGAGAACCCGGCTCCCGATTGACGGCTGTCGTCAATCGGAGGCCGGGTTGTCGGTGGCGGGGTGCACCATGAGGACATGAGCGTCCGCATCGACATCACGGGGCTGCGGCCGGAGCGGGTCACCGTCGTGCCCTCGCCCCTGGCCGAGCTCGGCATGGCCCTGCACGCGCTGTCCGAGCCCGGACACCACCCCGGTCTCCAGGGCTGGGTCACCGCGGTCACCGCCCGCCTGGACCCGTATCTCGCCGACCGGATGTGCGAGGCGGACTTCCTGTGGCGGACGACGTTCTCCGACCTCTTCCTGCCGTACGCCGGCCTCCCGGGCCGCGACGCCCACCCCGGCGCCACCCTCACCGAGGAACTGGACCTCCTGGACAAGCTCACGGACGAACAGTTCGTGAACGCCGCGACGGAGTTCATGTGCACCCCCGAGTACGACACGCCGGGCCTCGACGTCCTCGCCGACCCCGCCCAGCACCGCCGCGCCCTGGACCTGGCCGCCGCGCGCGGCCCCCGGCAGGTGCACTTCACCCGGCGGCTGCTCGACGACCCGCCCGGGGTGCGCGCCTGGCTGCGGCAGTTCCTCCGGGACTGCGACGAGGCGTTCTTCGCCGACGTCTGGGCCCGGGTGAGCCTCCCGCTCGCCGCCGACGCCCGCCGCAAGACGGACCTGCTGCGCCGCAAGGGCCTGGCGGAGGCGCTCACCTCGGTCTCCTCGGCCGTCTCGCTGGACGAGAGCGGGACGCTGATCTCCGTCGACAAGATGGCCAACGGCCGCACCGCCACGGCGGACGGCGGGCTCCTGCTCGTCCCGACCAGCCTCGGCTGGCCGCATCTGATGGTCCTGCACCGGTACGGCTGGCAGCCGGTCCTGCACTACCCGGTCGGCTCCCCCGAACTGGCCTCGCCGCCCTCGGTCGAGCAGCTGACGCTGCGCATCACCGCGCTCTCCCACCCGGTCCGGATGCGGATCTGCCGGCTGCTGGCCCGCAGCGCCCACACCACGAGCGAGATGGCCCAGTCCCTGGGCATGACGGCCCCCGAGATATCCCGCCACCTCGGGGTCCTCAAGAAGGCCTCCCTCATCACCACCCGCCGCCGCGGCCGGTACGTCCTGCACCAGCTGGACGTGACGGTGGTGGCCCGCCTGGGCAGCGACTTCCTGGAGGGCCTCCTGCGCTGACCGGCGCCCCCGGGGCCACGGCTGACCCGGTCCGGGTCAGCCGTGGCCGCCGGCCCGCACCAGCCCCGTCTCGTAGGCCAGCACCACCACCTGCACCCGGTCGCGCAGCCCCAGCTTGGTCAGGATGCGGCCGACATGGGTCTTCACGGTCGCCTCGGACAGCACCAGCCGGGCGGCGATCTCCCCGTTGGACAGCCCCTGCGCGACCAGCACCATCACCTCGCGCTCACGGTCGGTGAGCCGCTCCAGCCCCTGGTGCCGGGGCTCCTTGCCGGTGCTGGGCAGCATCGGCGCGAACCGGTCGAGGAGCCGGCGCGTGGTGGAGGGCGCGACCACGGCGTCACCGCTGTGCACGGAGCGGATCGCGGCGAGCAGCTCCCCGGGCGGCACGTCCTTCAGCATGAAGCCGGAGGCGCCCGCCTTCAGCCCGGAGAACGCGTACTCGTCCAGGTCGAACGTGGTCAGGATCAGCACCTTCGGCGGCTCCGGCTCCGCGCAGATCCGCCGGGTGGCCTCGACACCGTCCAGCTTCGGCATGCGGACGTCCATCAGGACGACGTCCACCTCCGTGGAGCGCACCAGCTGAAGGGCCTCGACGCCGTCGCCCGCCTCCGCCACGACCTCCATGTCCGGCTGGGCGGCAAGCACCATCCGGAACCCGGTGCGCAGCAGCACCTGGTCGTCGACGAGCATCACGCGGATCGTCATCGGGTCCTCTTCCGTGGGTCGGGTTCCGTGGGTCGGGTCTCTGCCGTGGGTAGCGTGACAGGTGTCAACGAAGGGCGTGCGTCGGCGTCAATGCGCCGGTTTGAGCGGGAGCAGGACGCTGATGCGGAATCCTCCGCCCGGGCGCGGGCCCGCGTCCAGCGTGCCGCCGACCATGCCGACCCGCTCCCGCATGCCGATCAGGCCGTGCCCCTGGCCGTCGGCGCCGCCCTCCTCGTACAGCTCGTGCGGGGCGCCCTTGCCGTCGTCCTCGACGAGCAGCCCGAGACCGTCGTCGAAGTAGACCAGCCGCACGCTCGCCCCCGCGTTGGGCCCGCCGTGCTTGCGCGTGTTCGTCAGCGCCTCCTGCACGATCCGGTACGCGGTGAGCTCGACGCCGCTGGGCAGCGGCCGCGGGGTGCCCTCGATCTTGAAATCGACGGGGAGCCCCGAGCCGCGGCACTGCTGGACGAGGTCCTCGATCTGCTCGACGTCCGGCTGCGGGACGTACTCCCCGACCTCCTGGTGCTCCCCCGTACGCAGCACGCCCAGCAGCCGGCGCATCTCCGCCAGGGCCTGGCGGCCGGTGGAGGAGATCGTCTCCAGGGCCTTCTTCGCCTGGTCGGGCGCGGCGTCGAGGACGTACGCGGCACCGTCGGCCTGCACCACCATCACCGAGACGTTGTGCGCGACGACGTCGTGCAGCTCCCGGGCGATCCGGGCGCGCTCGGCGGCGACCGCGACCTTGGCCTGCGCCTCGCGCTCCTTCTCCAGCCGGGCGTTGCGCTCCTCCAGCTGCGCGAAGTACGCGCGCCGGGTGCGGATCGAGTCGCCGAGCACCCAGGCGAGGGCGAACGGCACGGTCTGGAAGACGATGACCGCGAACTGGCCCGGCACGCTCGCGTGCTCGTGCGGCCAGCGCACCTGCGCCAGCGTGGCCGCGCTCAGGGCCATGACCAGGGCGAGCCGGGAGGCCCAGCGCGCGCCGGTGGCGGCGACCGTGTAGACGATCACCAGCAGGGCGAAGTCGGCGGCCGTGACCCCGACGTTCAGCACGAGCTGGGCCACGCCGAGCGCGGCGGCCAGCACCAGCATCTTCTCGGGCATGATCCGGCGCAGCGCGATGACCAGGCACAGGAGGAGGGCGACCGGCACGAGCAGCGCCGCGGAGTCGGTGCCGCCGCGGTCCTGACCCGCGGTCCCGGCAGCCGCGGTGATCCCGAACAGGACGACGGCCCAGAAGCCGTCCACCCCGGTCGGGTGTCTGCGGAGGAAGTCATAAAGGCGCTGCACGTAACCCAGCGTAGGGAAGCGCCGAGTGTGCGGGGGTCAGCCGAAGGACCGATCCGGTCCCGGCGCGCATACTCCCCAAGGTGGAGGCTGTGATCACCTGGACGCCTAGTCTGACCGGATGACGCACGAAGTGAGCGCCTCCGACGCCCCCGGGGCCCCCGGCGGCCGGCGCGGGTGGCGGGCGGCGGCCGAGGCCGCGCTGTACGGCCCGGACGGCTTCTACCGGCGGCCCGAGGGCCCGGCCGGCCACTTCCGTACGTCGGTGCACGCCTCCCCGCTCTTCGCCGGAGCCGTCGCCCGGCTGCTGTGCCGGGTCGACGAGGCGCTGGGGCGGCCCGGACGGCTCGACTTCGTCGACCTGGCCGCCGGCCGGGGCGAACTCGTCACCGGTGTCCTCGCCGCGCTCCCCGCCGAGGTGGCGGACCGCACGCGCGCGTACGCCGTCGAGCTCGCCGACCGCCCGCCGGGACTGGATCCCCGGATCGCGTGGCTCCCCGCGCCCCCGCCGGACGTCACCGGGCTGCTGTTCGCCAACGAGTGGCTCGACAACGTGCCGCTGGAGGTGGCCGAGGTCGACCCCGCGGGGGTGCCCCGGCTGGTCCTCGTACGGCCGGACGGCACCGAGCGGCTCGGGGACCCGGTGTCCGGCCCGGAGGCCGAGTGGCTGGCGCGCTGGTGGCCGCTGCCGGACGAGCCGGGGCTGCGGGCGGAGATCGGACTGCCCCGGGACACGGCCTGGGCGTCCGCCGTCTCGTCCGTCGCGCGCGGGCTCGCGGTGGCCGTGGACTACGCCCACACGGCGGCCGAGCGCCCTCCGTTCGGCACGCTCACCGGTTTCCGGGAGGGCCGCGAGACGGCCCCCGTACCGGACGGGACATGCGACATCACGGCGCATGTCGCCCTGGACGCGTGCGCGCGGGCCGGGGCGGGGGCGACGGCGCGCGGGACGGCGTACGACCCGCCGGTCCCGCGGCTGCTCACCCAGCGCGCCGCCCTGCACGCCCTGGGCGTCACGGGCGCGCGCCCCCCGCTCGCGCTGGCCTCCACCGACCCCGCCGCCTACGTCCGCGCCCTCGCGGGCGCCGGGGAGGCGGCCGAACTCACCGCACCGGGCGGACTCGGCGACTTCGGCTGGCTGCTCCAGCCGGTGGGACTGCCCGACGCGCTCCTCTAGGCCCGCCTACTTGTCGATGTCCCCGACCACGAAGAACATCGACCCCAGGATGGCCACCATGTCCGCGACCAGGGTGCCCGGCAGCAGCTCGGTGAGGGCCTGGATGTTGTTGTAGGAGGCCGAACGCAGCTTCAGGCGGTACGGCGTCTTCTCGCCCTTGCTGACGAGGTAGTAGCCGTTGATGCCGAGGGGGTTCTCGGTCCACGCGTACGTGTGCCCCTCGGGCGCCTTGAGGACCTTGGGGAGGCGCTGGTTGATCGGGCCGGGCGGCAGCTCGGCCAGCCGGTCCAGACAGGCGTCCGCGAGGTCGAGCGCGGTGTGGGTCTGCGCGAGCAGGCACTCGAAACGGGCGAGACAGTCGCCCTCCTCGCGCGTCACCACCTTCAGGACGTCCTGGAGCTCCCCGTACGCGAGATAGGGCTCGTCGCGGCGCAGGTCGAAGTCGACGCCCGAGGCGCGCGCGATCGGTCCGCTCACGCCGTACGCGTGCACGGCCTCCGGCGACAGCACGCCCACCGCGCGCGTGCGCCCCCGGAAGATCTCGTTGCCGAGGACGAGGTCGTCGAAGACGTCCATGCGCGAGCGGACGGCCGCGACGGCGGCACGCGCGCGGGACGCCCAGCCGGCCGGCAGGTCCTCCTTGAGGCCGCCGACCCGGTTGAACATGTAGTGCATCCGCCCGCCGGAGACCTCCTCCATCACGTTCTGGAGCACCTCGCGCTCGCGGAACGCGTAGAAGACCGGCGTGATGCCGCCCAGCTCCAGCGGGTACGACCCCAGGAACATCAGGTGGTTGAGCACCCGGTTCAGCTCCGCGAGCAGCGTGCGCGTCCACACCGCGCGCTCGGGGACCTCCATCCCGAGCATCCGCTCCACCGCGAGGACCACGCCCAGCTCGTTGGAGAACGCGGACAGCCAGTCGTGGCGGTTGGCCAGCATGACGATCTGGCGGTAGTCGCGCGCCTCGAACAGCTTCTCCGCACCGCGGTGCATATAGCCGATCACCGGCTCGGCGTGCCGGATCCGCTCGCCGTCCAGCACCAGCTTCAGCCGCAGCACCCCGTGCGTGGAGGGATGCTGGGGGCCGATGTTGAGCACCATGTCGGTGCTCTCCGCGGCGCCGCCGATCCCGACCGTGGTCTCCGTCGTAGGAGTCATGGCATCCAGTCTCCCCTACGTACGCTGGCGGTATGGAAACGGGGAGCCCAGGGGGCACCAGGACGACCGAGGCCGGAGCGGGGACCGTGGAGGCCGCGGCGACCGCGGCGGCCGGTCCGGAGTGGACCGGGCTGCCGCCGGGGCTGCTGCGGATGCGGCGACTGCTGCTGGTGGTCTGGCTCGGGCTCGCGGCCGTCGCCGTCGGGCTGGTGCTCGGCCTGTGCGTCGGCCCCGCGTGGGCCGCCTTCGCGCTGCTGCCGCTGGCCGGGACCGGCTGGGGCTGGGTGCTCCTCGGCCGCAACTGGCGCTCCTGGCGGTACGCCGAGCGCGCCGACGACCTGCTGATCAGCCGGGGCGTGCTGTGGCGTGAGGAGACCGTCGTGCCGTACGGCCGCATGCAGCTCGTCGAGGTGACCTCCGGGCCCGTCGAACGGCACTTCGGGCTCGCCAGCGTCCAGCTCCACACCGCGGCCGCCGCCACCGACGCGACGATCCCCGGTCTCGACCCGGCCGAGGCGGAACGGCTGCGCGACCGGCTCACCGAGCTCGGCGAGGCCCGATCGGCGGGCCTGTGACCGCCCAGGACGTCGAGGACGACGTCCCCGTGGCGGCGGTACGGCCGGCCGTCGCCGAGCGCCGGCTGCACCCCGTCACCCCGTTCCGGCGCGCCTGGGCGCCCGTCGCCGTGCTCGTCGGCTGGGCGGTGCACGACCCCGACCAGGCGCAGGAGCAGCTCACCCGGCTGACCACGACGACCCTGCTGATCGCGCTCGCCGTGCTGGTCCCGGCGTCGGCCGCGTACGGCTTCCTGACCTGGTGGTTCACCCACTTCGCGGTGACCGACAACGAACTGCGCATCCGCACCGGCCTGCTGTTCCGGCGCACCGCGCACATCCGTCTGGAGCGCATCCAGGCGATCGACGTGACCCAGCCGCTGCTCGCCCGGATGGCGGGGGTGGCGAAACTGCGGCTCGACGTCGTCGGCGCCGAGAAGAAGGACGAACTCGCCTTCCTCGGCGAGGACGAGGCACGCGCGCTGCGGGCCGAACTGCTCGCGCGGGCGGCGGGTTTCGCCCCCGAGACGGCGCACGAGGTCGGCGAGGCGCCGGCGCGCGAGCTGCTCAGCGTCCCCGCGCGCGAGCTGCTGATCGCGCTGGTGCTGACCGGTTCGGCGTGGGGAGCCGTCGCCGCCGCCCTGGTCGTCCCGCCCGTCCTGTGGCTGCTCACCCACAGCGTGGTGACGGTCCTCGCGACCGGCCTGCCCCTGCTCGGCGCGGCGGGCGCGCGCAGCGCCGGACGGTTCGTGGGCGAGTACGACTGGACGGTCGCCGAGTCCCCGGACGGCCTGCGCATCGACCGGGGGCTGCTGGACCGCACGCACGAGACGGTGCCGCCGGGGCGGGTGCAGACCGTGCGGATCGTGCAGCCGCTGCTGTGGCGGCGCCGCGACCGGGTGCGCGTCGAGCTGGACGTGGCGGGCTCGGCCAACTCCGTGCTGGTGCCGGTCGCCCCGCGCGCGGTCGCGGAGGCCGTCGTCGCGCGCGTGCTGCCCGGGGTGACCGTGCCGGCGGCGGACTCGCTGTCACGCCCGCCGCGCCGGGCCGGGCGGTGCGCGCCGCTGTGGTGGCGGGGGTACGGCATCGCCGTCACGGACGCCGTGTTCGCCACCCGGCACGGACTGCTGCACCGCACCCTCGCTCTCGTGCCCCACGCCAAGGTCCAGAGCGTACGGCTGACGCAGGGCCCCTGGCAGCGGTTGTGGGGGCTCGCCGCCGTCCATGTGGACACGGGGGCCGACAAGACCGTCACAGCCCGTCTGAGGGACGCTCAGGAGGCCGCGGAGCTGCTGCACGCGCAGGCCGAGCGGTCCCGCACCGGCCGCCGGGACGCCCGGCCCGACCGCTGGATGGCGTGACGCCCACAAGCCGAAGGGCCGTGCGGTGACCGCACGGCCCTCGGTGCCACCAGGGGTGACGACGGGTCAGGACACCGCGCTGCGCAGGCCCTGGAGGTCGATCACCTCGGTCTCGTCGTGCGCGGTCAGGTCGATGACCTGGCCGACGCCGCGCGCCTCCTCGCCGGCCGGCTTGAACTCCGCCTCGGCCTCGGCCTTGTGCAGCGCGAGCGCCTCCTGGCCGACGACGTCGGCGAGGTCCTCGTTCTGCACCGAGTCCAGGGCGTCCGGCGTCGCGCTCTTCGTACCGAAGAAGTCGAACCCGCCCTCGACCAGGGGACGCCGCACCGGCTGCGCGGCCGGGACGACGGCCACGGCGGTCGGCACGGTGAAGTGCCCGGACGGCCGCACCACGGGCGCGGCGGGCCGCGGGACGAGCGCGGCGGACAGGGCGGACACGGCGGGGACAGCCGACGCCGACGCCGACGGGGCGGGGGCGGTGGCCACGGCAACGGCGGCCGCCGGGGCGGCGGTTCCGGAGCCGGTGGGCGTGGACTCGACCCCGGAGGGGGTCCGGTCGGCGGCGTCAGCCGGGGAGGCGGCACGCTCGGCACGAGCCACCGGGGACGCCGTACGGCCGGAGCCGACCGGAGCCACGGCACGGCGCTCGGCAGCGGCCGGCTCGGCGTCAGCCGGGGAGGCGGCGGTGCCGTCGGTGGCCGCACCGTCCGCGTTGGTGCCGTCGGAGGCGGCCTCGTCCGCGTCCGTCCGCGTCGATGCCGGAGCGGTTCCGTCCGTCGCCCCGCCCTCGTCGGTCCCGTCGGCCGTGTGGGGGGCGACCGCGCGCGTGTGCTCGTCGGCCGCCTCGGGCTGCCCCTCGGCCTCGTCCTCCTGGGCGGAGTCCTCGCCACCGGCCTTGCCGGACGGGACCTTCACGGGCTCCTGGTCGCCGGAGTCGTCGGCGGCCTCGGCGACGGCCGCGTCCGGGTCGAGCTTCGCCAGCGCCGACCGCGCCCGCGCGTACAGCTGCGCCCCCTCCTTGGAGAAGGCCGCCGGGGTCTTGGTCTCCTCGGCCTCGGGCGTCTCGGACGTCTCGGCGACCGCGGTGTCCGTCCCCGTCCCGTTCTCGGCCGACTCCGGCTCCGCCCCGCCCGCCGGAGGCAGCGCGTGCGGCTCCGGATCGGCCGTGTTCTCTATCTCGAGCAGCCGGCGGCCCTCCAGGGCGCTGGCCCGCTCGGTCTCCGCCGTGGCGTAGCGGCGCAGCAGCGCGGCGTGCTCGTTGCGCAGGCCGGCCAGTTCGGCGCGCTTGGAGCGCAGCCGCTTCTCCAGCTTGCCGCGCAGCTCACGCGATTCGTCGAGGTCGGTCTCCAGCTCGGCGACCCGCTCCTCGAAGCGCCACTCGTCGCTCGCCCGCGCGCGCGTGAGGTCGGCGACCTGTTTGCCGGCGTAGGTGTCCCAGCGGCGCAGGACGGCGGCCCCCACGATCGCGGTGGCCGCGGCGACGGCCGCGACGACGCGGAGCACGGCGGGATCCGAGAACACCCAGGGGCCGAAGGCGCAGATGAGGGAGACGCCTGCGATCGCCGAGGGAGGCAACAGCCTGTGCAGTGGCGGGGAATGGCGGTGACGTCCACGTGGCATGGCCAGAAACTTACCGCGCGTAGGCGAATGTTGGCGCCCCGCCCCGTAAAAACACAGCCATACCGAAGCCTTCACAGGCCACGGAAGCCCGCGGAAGTCAAGATCAATTACTCAGCCGGCCACTGAGCCACTCCAGGGCGGGCGGGATCTCGCGGCGCCAGGTGTTGAAGTTGTGCCCGCCGCTTTCGAGAATGATCGACGAGATCCGGGTCCGGTCCGTGGCCTTCGCCAGGTCGATGAAGTTCAGCGTGGCCTTGTAGTTGGACTCTCCGACCTTGCTCGTGGTGACGAGCAGCGAGGTGTCCGGAGCGGAACGATTCTTCAGAAACCAGCGCAGATCGGCCTCCTTGCGCAGGGTCTCGTCGCCGTGGAACAGGTCGCCGGTGGTCGGATCGGTCGGCGCCTTGTAGTACGCCGACAGCCCCACGCCCGCCGCGTACGCCTCCGGGTGGTGCATCGCGAGCTTCAGGGCGCAGTAACCGCCGGTGGAGTCCCCGATGATCCCCCAGCTCGACGGCTTCTTGCCCACCCGGTAGTGGGCCCCGACCGCGTCCGGCAGGTCCTTGGCGAAGAACGACTCCGTCTGCGGTCCGCCCGGGATGTCCACGCACTCCGTGTCCCGCGGCGGAGCCACCGTCGGCCGCAGCATCACCAGGATCATCGGCTGCATCCGCCCGTCCCCGGCGAGCTGCCGCGCGGTGCGCGGGTAGTGCAGCTTGTCGACGAGCGCCTCGGCCGTACCCGGGTAACCCGTGAGGACGACGGCCACGGGGAACGTGCGCGTGCGGTTCCGCGCGGCGAAGTACTCGGGCGGCAGATACACGTAGGCGGGCGTGCTGATGTGCGTCGTACGGCCCGACAGCACCACCTTCTGGATCTGCCCGCCGAAGTCCGGCCGCCCGCCGCCGCCTTCCACCCGCCGGCTGTCCACGACCCGCAGCGGCCCGGCCGGGGCGCCGTTCGTGTGGTCGACGACCACACCCGGCTCCGTCTCCCGGCCGAGCAGGTCCGCCCAGCTGGCGTAGAAACCGAAGGCCTGATTGGCGGACAGGCCCACGGACACGAAGAGGGCGAGCTGGATGGAGAGCAGCATCCCGACGCGGCCGCCGACGGCCCGCCAGGAACGCCGCGCCAGCCGCGGCCACAGCCATACCGTGCCGGCGAAGAGCGTTAAGGCGAACAGGACTGACAACAGCAGCACTGTGTTGCTCGTGAGACCCATACAACGGTTTCCTGCCTGATCCTGGCCCGGGCGCACATCCGTTCCCCCCGACTCCTTCGCGAGGGCTTGTCCCGGACTTTCCTTGGCCTTTTCAGCGGCTTTGAAGAGGGGAGTGAACCTCTCTCCCCGAGACACCGTCCTAGAGGGCGCAATGTCGCCGGTTGCCCGAATCGGGTCCGGATCCAAGGTCTCTCGCGGAACTACGGGATGCGATGTCTGTCAGGGAAGATGGGGAAATGTCGGGCGGGGTTCCGAACCGATCAAGCCGGGTGCGGCCGCTGATGCGCGGCCCGCGCCCCGAGTCCGTACCCGCCCTCGTCGGCAGAGCCTGTGCCCTCGTGGGACTGCTGGACGTCGCGGCGGGCATCTTCCCGCGGTTCCGGCAGAGCCGTATGCACACGCTCGCCGAGGTGCTGCCCGGCTCGTTCGGCCCGTTCGCGGCGGCGCTCTCGCTCAGCGCCGGCGTCCTGCTGCTCCTGCTCGCCCACGGGCTCAAGCGCAGCAAGCGGCGCGCCTGGCGGGCGGCGGTGGCGCTGCTCCCGGCCGGTGCGGTCGCCCAGTTCGTGTACCGGCACTCGATCGTCGGCGCGGTCATCTCGCTCGCGCTGCTGATCCCGCTGATCGTCCACCGGGACCAGTTCAGGGCCCTGCCGGACCCGCGCAGCCGGTGGCGCGCGCTCGCCAACTTCGTCCTCATGGGCGCCGGTTCCCTCGTCCTCGGACTGGTCATCGTCAGCGTCCACCCGCGGCGCATGATCGGCGACCCGAGCCTGGCCGATCGCATTACCCACGTCCTGTACGGCCTCCTCGGCTTCGAGGGCCCGGTCGACTACCAGGGCAGCACCTCCTGGACCGTCGCCTTCTCGCTCGGCGCCCTCGGCTGGATCACCGCCGTCACCACCATCTACCTCGCCTTCCGGCCCGAGCACCCGGCCGCCCGCCTCACCGGCGAGGACGAGGCCAGGCTGCGCGCCCTGCTGGACCGGCACGGCCGCCGCGACTCCCTCGGCCACTTCGCCCTGCGCCGCGACAAGGCCGTGGTCTTCTCCCCCAGCGGCAAGGCCGCCGTCACCTACCGCGTCGTCTCCGGCGTGATGCTCGCCAGCGGCGACCCCATCGGCGACGTCGAGGCCTGGCCCGGCGCCATCGAGCGCTTCATGGACGAGGCCAAGGCGCACTCCTGGACGCCCGCCGTCATGGGCTGCTCGGAGACCGGCGGCGAGGTGTGGACCCGTGAGACCGGCCTCGACGCCCTCGAACTGGGCGACGAGGCGGTGGTCGACGTGGCGGATTTCTCGCTCGCCGGCCGCGCGATGCGCAACGTCCGGCAGATGGTCAAGCGCATCGAGCGCGCCGGTTACGAAACCCGCGTACGTCGTGTCCGTGACCTCGGCGAGGCCGAGCTGGAGCGGATCCGGCTGGCCGCGGAGGACTGGCGCGGCACCGACACCGAGCGCGGCTTCTCGATGGCGCTGGGCCGCGTCGGCGACCCCGCCGACGGCGACTGCCTCATCGCCACCGCCCACAAGGCCGACGAGACGCCCGGTCCGTACGGCGACCTGAAGGCGATCCTGCACTTCGTGCCCTGGGGCACCGACGGCGCCTCCCTGGACCTGATGCGCCGCGACCGCGCGGCCGACCCCGGCATGAACGAACTCCTCATCGTCGCCGCCCTCCAGGCCGCCCCGAAGTTCGGCATCACGCGCGTGTCGCTGAACTTCGCGATGTTCCGCTCGGCGCTGGCCCGCGGCGAGAAGATCGGCGCGGGACCGGTGCTGCGCGCCTGGCGCGGACTGCTGGTCTTCCTCTCCCGCTGGTTCCAGATCGAGTCCCTGTACAAGTTCAACGCCAAGTTCCAGCCGCGCTGGGAGCCCCGCTTCGTGGTGTACCGCGCCTCGGGCGACCTGCCCCGCATCGGCTTCGCCGCCATGCAGGCCGAGGGCTTCGTGAACCTGGCCCTCCCCCTGCCCCGCTTCCTGCGCCGCCGCTCCCGGCCGGCCCGCGCGTGCGCCCACGGACTCACCGAGAGGCAGGACGTACGGGCCGCCTGAACCGGCGACCGCCCACCGGGCCCCCGTCCCCACCCGGACCGGCCCGGGCGCAGGCCCCGCCCCTCTCCCAGCCCCGGGGCCCGCGCCCGGGCCTCCCGGCGTCCCGGCGCCCCACGGGGCCTACGCTGAACGTATGAGCAAGCAGAGCGGGCGCGGGCAGGTCGCCGGCCTTCCGGACTGGGACCGCTGCGCGGTCATGGGCGTCGTCAACGTGACACCCGACTCCTTCTCCGACGGCGGCCGCTGGTTCGACACGACGGCCGCCGTCAAGCACGGCCTCCAGCTCGTCGCCGAGGGCGCCGACCTCGTCGACGTCGGCGGCGAGTCCACCCGCCCCGGCGCCACCCGGGTCGACGAGGCCGAGGAACTGCGCCGTGTCATCCCCGTCGTCCGGGGCCTCGCCTCCGAGGGCGCCGTCGTCTCCGTCGACACCATGCGCGCCTCCGTCGCCGCCCAGGCCCTCGCCGCCGGCGCCGTCCTCGTCAACGACGTCAGCGGCGGCCTCGCCGACCCCGCGATGATCCCGGCCGTCGCGGAGGCGGGCGCCCCCTTCGTCGTCATGCACTGGCGCGGCTTCCTGGCGGGCGGCAACGTCAAGGGCTCCTACGAGGACGTCGTCACCGAAGTCGTCGACGAGCTGCACGCGCGCGTGGAGGCCGTGCTCGCCGGCGGCGTCTCACCCGACCGGATCGTCGTCGACCCCGGCCTCGGCTTCTCCAAGGAGGCCGACCACGACCTCACCCTGCTCGCCCATCTCGACCGGCTGCATGCCCTGGGGCACCCGCTGCTCGTCGCCGCATCCCGCAAGCGCTTCCTCGGCCGCGTCCTGGCCGGCCCCGAGAGCGCGCCCCCGCCGGCCCGCGAGCGCGACGCCGCCACCGCAGCCGTCTCCGCGATCGCCGCGCACACCGGCGCGTGGGCGGTGCGCGTGCACCAGGTGCGCGCGACCGCCGACGCGGTACGGGTCGCCCGCGCCGTGGAAGGAGCGCGGTGACCGCCCCCCACACCGACGTCGAGCAGGTCGAGGCCGCCAACACCGCCTTCTACGAGGCACTGGAACAGGGTGACTTCGACGCGGTGTCCGCGCTCTGGCTCACCCCCGCCGACCTGGGCGTCGACGAGGAGTACCACGACCCCGCGGACACCGGCGTGATCTCCTGCGTGCACCCCGGCTGGCCGGTGCTGACGGGGCGCGGCGAGGTGCTGCGCTCGTACGCCCTGATCATGGCGAACACCGACTACATCCAGTTCTTCCTCACCGACGTGCATGTCTCGGTCACCGGCGACACCGCCCTGGTGACCTGCACCGAGAACATCCTCAGCGGCGGCCCGGCGCCCCGCGCGGGCGAGGAGCTCGGGCCGCTCGTGGGCCAGCTCGTGGTCGCCACCAATGTGTTCCGCCGCACCCCCGACGGCTGGAAGCTCTGGTCGCACCACGCCTCCCCGGTCCTCGCCGGCAACGACGACGAGCCGGACACCGACGAGGACGACGACAGCCCTTCCTGACGCCGGCCGGAGAAGTGGCTGGAATCACGAACCCGTGAGCAGCCGCGGCCACCAACCCCTGAGCCACCGGCTTCACCAAGGGAAACAGCGGGTGAAGACTGCGCCGCGGGCCGCCCTCCCCGCGCGCCCGCCGCCCGGCCCCGCCGGTGCGCGCAGGTAGATTCGTCCGGGTCGACCGACGATTGCAGAAACGATTGCAGGAGGGATGCGCGTGGATCGTGTCGCGCTGCGCGGCCTGAAGGCCCGCGGGTACCACGGTGTGTTCCCCGAGGAACGCAGGGAGGGCCAGACCTTCGTCGTGGACCTCGTCCTGGGCCTGGACACCCGGCCGGCCGCCGCCGACGACGACCTGGCGAAGACCGTGCACTACGGCATCGTGGCGGAGGAGGTCGTGGCCGTCGTCGAGGGCGAACCGGTCAACCTCATCGAGACGCTCGCCGAGCGCATCTCCCAGGCCTGTCTGCGGCACGAGGGGGTACAAGAGGTCGAGGTCGTGGTCCACAAGCCGAACGCCCCGATCACGGTCCCCTTCGACGACGTGACCGTCACCATCACCCGGAGCCGAGTATGACCGCGTCCTTCACCGAGGGTCACAGCGACCCGACCGTTCAGCCGGTGCCCGCCTCCGTCGTCCAGCAGGTGGACGCCGCCGACACCACCCTGCACAACCCCAAATGGGCCGTGCTGTCCCTCGGCGCCAACCTCGGCAACCGCCTGGAGACCCTCCAGGGGGCCGTGGACGCCCTGGAGGACACCCCGGGCGTCCGGGTCAAGGCGGTCTCCCCGGTGTACGAGACGGAGCCGTGGGGCGTCGAGCCCGGCAGCCAGCCCTCGTACTTCAACGCGGTCGTCCTGCTGAAGACCACCCTGCCCCCGTCCTCGCTCCTGGAGCGGGCCCACGCGGTCGAGGAGGCCTTCCACCGGGTCCGGGACGAGCGCTGGGGCGCGCGCACCCTCGACGTCGACATCGTGGCGTACGCCGATGTCGTGGACGACGACCCGCAGCTCACCCTGCCGCACCCGCGCGCCCACGAACGCGCCTTCGTCCTCGCCCCCTGGCACGACGTGGACCCCGGGGCCGAGCTCCCCGGCCACGGCGCGGTGGCCGCGCTCCTCGACACGATCACCCGTGAAGGCGTCACCGCCCGCAAGGACCTGGAACTCCAGCTGCCCGAGTAGTCGTTAAGGTCAAGACGACCACCACGACACTCGTCCGCGGAAGGACCCGCGGAACCCGGGGGAGCTGAAGGGACACCGTGAGAGAGCTGCACATCAGGGTGCTGGCCGGCGTGTTCGTCGTGGCCGGCGTGCTGTCCTGGGCGGGCGCCCGCCTCTGGAACTCGATCGGGACCCTGCCCAGCGTCCCCCTGGCCGCCCCCATCGTCCTCGCCCTGATCGCCGTGGTCCTGCTGTCCACGGCGCTCTCGCTGCGCGCCCGCCTCAAGGCCCAGCGCGAGCGGCGCCCCGAGGCGAAGGGCGTCGACCCCCTCATGGCGGCCCGCGCGGTCGTCTTCGGCCAGGCCAGCGCCCTGGTCGCCGCCCTCGTGGCGGGCATGTACGGCGGCACGGGGGTCTTCCTCCTGGAGTCCCTCGACATCCCCGCCCGCCGCGACCAGGCCATCTACGCGGGCTTCTCGGTCCTGGCCGGCATCGCCGTCATAGCGTCCGCCCTCTTCCTGGAACGCGTCTGCAAGCTCCCGGAGGACGACGACCACGACAAGGGAGCCGCTTCCCCGGCCTGACGACCGGGGTGCGCCTCAGTGCGCCATGATCAGGCTCATCGCCTCGTTGCGCGTCGCCATGTCGCGCAGCTGACCGCGCACCGCCGAGGTGATGGTCTTGGCCCCGGGCTTGCGGATGCCCCGCATGGACATGCACATGTGCTCGCACTCGACGACCACGATGACCCCGCGCGGCTCCAGGATCTCCATCAGGGCGTCCGCGATCTGCGTGGTGAGACGTTCCTGCACCTGGGGACGGCGGGCGAAGACATCCACGAGCCGGGCCAGCTTCGACAGTCCGGTGATCTTCCCCGAGGTGGACGGGATGTAGCCGACATGGGCGACACCTCGGAACGGCACCAGATGGTGTTCACAGGTCGAGAACACCTCGATGTCCTTGACCAGCACCATCTCGTCGTGCCCCAGGTCGAACGTCGTCGTCAGCACGTCCTCGGGCTTCTGCCACAACCCCGCGAATATCTCCCGGTACGCCCGCGCCACCCGCGCCGGAGTCTCCTTCAGGCCCTCGCGGTCCGGGTCCTCGCCGACCGCGATCAGGAGTTCGCGTACGGCGTTCTCGGCGCGCTTCTCGTCGAACTCGCCGATGGAACCCTCGCCGTCCAGCGTCACGGGGTCGGTCATCTGCTGCCTCGTTCCTAGATGTTCGATGTTCCTAGATGTCCTACAACACCGTATGGATTCGGCCATATGGGAATGCCGCGCCCCCCAGGCTAGAACCTGGGGGGCGCGGCATCCATTCCGGGCCTGGTGGCGGCTCCGGGAGCGGGTCAGCTCTCGGGGCGGTCCTCCGGGGCGGGCTCGGTCACCGGGGCGGACTCCGCCGCGGTCGACTTCGCGGTGGAGATCGCGGGCGTCGCTCCGTTGGCGCCGTTCGTCAGGGCCAGCTCCTTGGGGGAGAGCACCGGCGGACGGGTGGACGGAGTACGCCGCGAGGAACCGGTCCAGGCGGGGCGCGCCGGGCGCTTGACGATGGCGGAGAAGACCTCGGCGATCTCCTCCTTGCCCAGCGTCTCCTTCTCCAGCAGCTGAAGGACCAGGTTGTCGAGGACGTCGCGGTTCTCGACCAGGATCTCCCAGGCCTCGTTGTGCGCGTTCTCGATGAGCTTCTTGACTTCTTCGTCCACCAGGGCGGCGACCTCTTCCGAGTAGTCGCGCTGGTGAGCCATCTCACGGCCGAGGAACGGCTCGGTGTTGTCGCCGCCGAACTTGATGGCACCCAGGCGCTCGGTCATGCCGTACTGGGTGACCATCGCGCGGGCGGTGGCGGTGGCCTTCTCGATGTCGTTCGCCGCACCCGTGGTCGGGTCGTGGAAGACGAGCTCCTCCGCCGCGCGGCCGCCCAGCATGTAGGCCAGCTGGTCCAGCATCTCGTTGCGCGTGGTGGAGTACTTGTCCTCGTCCGGGAGCACCATCGTGTAGCCCAGCGCACGGCCGCGGCTCAGGATGGTGATCTTGTGGACCGGGTCGGAGTTCGGGGAGGCCGCCGCGACCAGGGCGTGACCGCCCTCGTGGTACGCGGTGATCTTCTTCTCCTTGTCCGACATGATCCGGGTCCGCTTCTGCGGGCCCGCGACCACTCGGTCGATCGCCTCGTCCAGCATCTGGTTGTCGATCAGCTTCTTGTCGCTGCGCGCGGTGAGGAGCGCCGCTTCGTTCAGCACGTTCGACAGGTCGGCGCCCGTGAAGCCGGGGGTCCGGCGGGCGACGGCGGCCAGATCGACGTCGGGCGCGACCGGCTTGCCCTTCTGGTGGACCTTGAGGATCTCCAGCCGGCCCTGCATGTCCGGACGGTCGACCGCGATCTGGCGGTCGAAACGACCGGGGCGCAGCAGCGCCGGGTCGAGGATGTCGGGCCGGTTCGTCGCGGCGATGAGGATCACGCCGCCCTTGACGTCGAAGCCGTCCATCTCGACGAGGAGCTGGTTCAGGGTCTGCTCGCGCTCGTCGTGACCACCGCCGAGGCCGGCGCCGCGATGGCGGCCGACCGCGTCGATCTCGTCGACGAAGACGATCGCCGGGGCGTTCGCCTTGGCCTGCTCGAAGAGGTCACGGACCCGGGAGGCACCGACACCGACGAACATCTCGACGAAGTCGGAACCGGAGATCGAGTAGAAGGGGACGCCCGCCTCGCCGGCGACGGCGCGCGCGAGCAGGGTCTTGCCGGTGCCGGGCGGGCCGTACAGCAGCACACCCTTGGGGATCTTGGCGCCGACGGCCTGGAACTTGGCGGGCTCCTGGAGGAATTCCTTGATCTCGTGGAGTTCCTCGACGGCCTCGTCCGAACCGGCCACGTCGGCGAACGTCGTCTTCGGCGTGTCCTTGGTGATGAGCTTCGCCTTGGACTTGCCGAAGTTCATGACGCGGGAGCCGCCGCCCTGCATCTGGTTCATCAGGAACAGGAAGACGACCACGATGAGGACGAAGGGGAGCAGGGACAGCAGGATCCCGACGAAGGCGTTCTGCTTCGTCGGAGAGACCGTGTAGCCCTTGGGGATCTGCTTGTCCTGGTACTTGGTCTGCAGCGTGTTGGCGATGGTCACGCCCTGGTCGCCGATGTAGCTCGCCTGGATCTTCGAGCTGTCCTTGACCTTCACGCCGTCTTTGAGCGTGACCTTGATGGTCTGCTCGTCACCGGTGGTGAGTTTGGCCGACTCGACCTTGTTCTCGTTGATCGCCGCCACGACTTGGCCGGTGTCCACCGTCTTGTAGCCGCCGGACGAGCCGACGACCTGCATCAACACGACCACGGCAAGGACGGCCAGCACGATCCACATGACCGGCCCACGGAAGTATCGCTTCACGTCCATCCATACGGAGCGGTGTCGCCCCGTCCCTCCTGCCATAGTGAGTTTGATAAGACAGTTCTTCTGACGGTACCCCAGCTTTGTCGCGGGAAGCCGCACGGTCCGGCTGGCGAACCCGTCTGCATGCTCCAACGGCGCGAGGGCCGCCGGGGTTCCCGTACGTCCTACGGGTCTGTGACCGGGTGGGTTCAGCCGCCGTAGACGTGAGGCGCGAGCGTACCGACGAACGGGAGGTTGCGGTACTTCTCGGCGTAGTCGAGGCCGTAGCCGACGACGAACTCGTTGGGGATGTCGAAGCCGACCCACTCGACCTCGATGGCGACCTTCGCCGCGTCCGGCTTGCGCAGCAGGGTGCAGATCTTCAGGGTCTCGGGCTCGCGCGAGCCGAGGTTGTTGATCAGCCAGGACAGGGTCAGCCCGGAGTCGATGATGTCCTCGACGATCAGGACGTGCTTGCCCTTGATGTCGGTGTCGAGGTCCTTGAGGATCCGCACGACACCGGAGGACTGGGTGCCCGCGCCGTACGACGACACGGCCATCCAGTCCATGGTGACGGGGGTGGACAGGGCCCGGGCGAGGTCGGCCATGACCATCACCGCGCCCTTGAGCACACCGACGATCAGCAGGTCCTTGCCCTCGTACTCCGCGTCGATCTTCGCGGCCAGCTCGGCCAGCTTCGCGTCGATCTCTTCCTTGGTGATGAGCACCTGCTGGAGGTCGGCACCCATGTCTTTCGCGTCCACCCGCATCACTTTCGGTCGTCCCACCGGCCGGCCCGGACCCTCCGTGCGGAGGGTCGGGAATCAGCCTTGCCGAATCACCAGTCTGCCACCCTGCCGCTGGGCCACGACCTTGCCCGGGAGATTGATGGCTCCCTGGCCGCGCCAGCCGGTGATCAGCCGGTCGACCTCCTCGATGTGCCGCGCGAAGAGGGAACCGGCCGGCGCGCCCGCCTCGATGGCGGCGCGGCGCAGGATGCGGCGGCGGACGGCGGGCGGCAGGGCGTAGAGCTTGGCGCACTCCAGGAGGCCGGTCGCGTCCCGTACGGAGTCCTCGGCGCGGCGGGCCCAGGCGTCGAGGGCGTCGGCGTCGTCGCGGGAGAGCTGGGCCGTCCGGGCGAGTGCTTCGACGACGCCCTTGCCGAGGGCCTTCTCCAGGGCGGGCAGGCCTTCGTGGCGCAGCCGGGAGCGGGTGTAGGCCGGGTCGGCGTTGTGGGGGTCGTCCCAGACGGGCAGGGACTGGACCATGCACGCCTTGCGGGCGGTCTGCCGGTCGAGTTCGAGGAAGGGGCGGCGGTAACGGCCGCCGGCCCCCGAGACCGCGGCCATTCCGGACAGGGAGCGGATGCCGGAGCCGCGGGCGAGTCCGAGGAGGACCGTCTCGGCCTGGTCGTCGCGGGTGTGGCCGAGGAGGACCGCGGCGGCGCCGTGGCGTTCGCTGGCGGCGTCGAGGGCGGCGTAGCGGGCGTCGCGGGCCGCGGCCTCGGGTCCGCCGTCGCGGCCGACGGTCACGGCGGTGGACTCGACGGGGTCGAGGCCGAGTTCGCGCAGGCGCAGGACGACTTCCGCGGCGCGCAGGTCGGAGCCGTGCTGGAGGCCGTGGTCGACGGTGACGCCGCCGGCGCGGATGCCGAGCCGGGGGGCCTCGAAGGCGAGTGCGGAGGCGAGCGCCATGGAGTCGGCGCCGCCGGAGCACGCCACGAGGACGAGGGGCGCGGTCGGGTGGGTGTACGGCGCCGGTACGAGGGCGCCGGTGGCCGGGCCCGCGGGCCGGTGGTCGTTGAGGATGTCGTGGAGGACGCGGCGGACCGCCAGGCGTATCGCCGCGACCGCTGGATGGGGACCCATGTCCGGTTCCCTTCAAGAAGAGTTCGGGGGGTGAGCCCGAGGTCGGTCACGCAGAGTGTGTAGATGGTGACAGAACCGGGCCGCTCCCCGAGCATCGCACGCCTGTCGAGGGCTCACGGTCCCTCGGACGGGTGATTGAAGGGGCGTTTGCCTGCCATGGGCCGCGTCCGGCCCCCGGTGGTCCGCCGGGGCGCGCGGTACGGGGTCAGGAATCGGCCTTGCGGTGCACCCGGGAGACCCAGTCCGCGGGTTTGGCGATCTCGGCCTTGGTGGGGAGGGTGTTGGGGGAGGTCCACACGCGGTTGAAGCCGTCCATGCCGACCTGGTCGACGACGGACCGGACGAACCGCTCGCCGTCCTTGTACTGGCGGAGCTTGGCGTCAAGGCCGAGCAGTTTGCGCAGGGCGATGTCGAGGCGGGAGGCGCCCTTGGCGCGGCGCTGCTGGAACTTCTCGCGGATCTCGGAGACGGTCGGCACGACGTCGGGGCCGACGCCGTCCATGACGAAGTCGGCGTGGCCCTCCAGGAGGGACATCACGGCGGTGAGGCGGGCGAGGATCTCCCGCTGGGCCGGGGTCTGCACGAGTTCGACGAGGGAGCGGCCGCCGTCGTCCTCCTCGCCCTCGGGGCGTCCGCCGGCGAGGGACTGGGCGGCCTCGCGGATGCGCTCCAGGAAGGTCGTGGGGTCGACGTCGGTCTCCCCGAGGAAGGCCTGGATCTCGCCCTCCAGGTGGTCGCGCAGCCAGGGCACGGCGGAGAACTGGGTGCGGTGCGTCTCCTCGTGCAGGCAGACCCAGAGGCGGAAGTCGTGGGGGGCGACGTCGAGTTCGCGCTCGACGTGGACGATGTTGGGCGCGACGAGCAGCAGCCGGCCGCCGTTCTTGGCGCCGGCGGGGAGTTCGCGGGTGGCGGGGGCGAAGGTCTCGTACTGGCCGAGGACGCGGGAGGCGAGGAACGACAGCAGCATGCCGAGTTCGACGCCGGTGACCTTGCCGCCGACGGCGCCGAGGACCGCGCCGCCCGCGCTGGTGCCGCGGCGCTCCTGCATCTTGTCGAGGAGGGGCTTGAGGATCTCCCGGAAGCCGGCGACGTTGGCCCGGACCCAGCCTGGACGGTCGACGACGAGGATCGGCGTGTCGTGGGTGTCCTCGGTGCCCATGCGGGTGAAGCCGCGGACGTGGTGCTCCGAGGCCTTGGCGTGCCGGCGCAGTTCCGCGACGACGGTCCGGGCCTCGTCCCGGCTGACCTCGGGGCCCGGTCGCACGAGCCGGGTCGCGGTCGCGACCGCGAGATTCCAGTCGACCATCCCAGCAGAAGCAGCACCACCGATGCTCGTCATGCGTCAACCGTACGTGCTCTGTCCCGGTTGGGGCAGGCCGCGAGGGGTGGATCAGGGATACGTCAGGGTCGGGCGGCGCTCAGCGGCAGCCGCAGCCCGCGAGGGCCGTCGCGGCCTTGTCCAGGGCGGTCTGGGCCGCGGTCGGGTCGGTGGTGTCGGAGGTGAGCAGGGCGAAGGCGAGGAGGCGGCCGTCCTGGTCGACGACGGTGCCGGCGAGGGTGTTCACGCCGGTCAGGGTGCCGGTCTTGGCCCGTACGACCCCGGCGGCGCCGTCGGTGTAGCGGGTGGCGAGGGTGCCGGTGAAGCCGGCGACGGGCAGTCCGGTGAGGACGGGGCGCAGGGCGGGCAGGCCGGGGTCGCCGGCCTTGGCGAGGAGGGCGGTGAGCAGGTTCGCGGTGAGGCGGTCCGCGCGGTCGAGCCCGCTGCCGTCCTTGAAGACGGCTCCGGTGACGGGCAGGCCGAGCTTGTCGAGGCGGGCGCGGACGGCCTTGCCACCGCCGGCGAAGTCGGCGCGGAGGCCGGTCGCGACGGCGGTCTGGCGGGCGAGGGCCTCGGCGATGTCGTTGTCGCTGTTGGTGAGCATGCGTTCGATCACCGTGGACAGCGGGGGCGAGGAGACGGTGGCGAGTGTCTGCGCGCGCGTGGTGGCCTTCGAGGGGCCGGGGGCCGAGGACTTGACGCCGGCGGCCGCCAGGAACGCGGCGAACCTGCGGGTGGCGTCGGCGGCCGGGTCGTCCACCCGGGCCACGGGTCCGCTGGTGGAGTCGTCGGTGCGGCCCTCGTCGGCGCTCAGCGCGGTGACGGGCGCGAGGTTGGGGTTGACCCCGATGGGGTGAATCTGCGCGCCGGCGAAGAGGGTCGTGTCGTACGAGAGGGTCACCTGGGTGATGCCGCGTGCCTTGAGGGTCTTGGCGGTGGCCGTGGCGAGGGTGCGCAGGCTGGCCCAGCCCTGGGCGTCCGCGCGGGCGGTGAGGGTGGGGTCGCCGCCGCCGACCAGGACGAGTTCCCTGGTGTCGGGTTCGAGGGCGGTGCGGGTGGTGAGGCGGTGGTCGGGGCCCATCGCGGAGAGCGCGGCGACGGCGGTGGCGATCTTGGTGGTGGAGGCCGGGGTGAGTGCCGTGTCGGCCCCGGAGCCGTACAGGCGCCTGCCGGTGGCCACGTCGACGACGGCGGCGGTGTGCCGGGCGCCGAGGGCCGGGTCGGCCAGCAGGCGGTCCAGGACGGTCTTGAGGCCGGTGGTGGTGGGCAGGGCGTCCGGGGCGGACTGCACGGTGCCCGCGGCTCCGCCGAGGCCGGCGAGGACGGCGGCGGCGCTGGGGGCGGGCTTCGGCGCCCCGGCGGCGGAGGAGGACTTACCGGACGAATCATCCTTACGGCCGTGATCTGCGCCACCCGTGCGGTCCAGGGCGACTGCCCGGTCCCGCTCGGCCGTACGCTGACCGGTGCCGTCCCAGGGGCCGGCGGCGGTCACCACGCCCGCGGCCAGCGCCAGACCGGCGGTCGCCGCACCCGCGGTGTAGCGCCAGGAACCGGCGTGCGGTCCGGCCTTCGTGATCCGCGCGAGCCGGGGACCGGCCAGCCGCGTCAGCCGTGCGACCTGCGGCGCGGTGGCCCCCGCGACGCGCGCGAGTGAGGGTCGTACGATCCCTGCGGCACGTGCCAGACGCGGTCGTACGGCGTCCGTGATCCGCACCACATGCGGTCTCGCGGCTCGCCAAGGCCTCAGCTCCGGCACGACCACCAGCCCCTTTCGCGATCACACACCGGCGTGAGGGACACTTAATCACCAGAACTATGTGCTGATCATGGAGGAGCCACCGGTGGAGTTCGACGTCACGATCGAGATCCCGAAGGGTTCGCGCAACAAGTACGAGGTGGACCACGAGACGGGTCGGATCCGCCTGGACCGTCGACTCTTCACCTCGACCGCGTACCCGACCGACTACGGCTTCGTCGAGAACACCCTCGGCGAGGACGGCGACCCGCTGGACGCGCTCGTCATCCTGGACGAGCCCACCTTCCCGGGCTGTCTGATCCGCTGCCGCGCGATCGGCATGTTCCGGATGACGGACGAGGCCGGCGGCGACGACAAGCTGCTGTGCGTCCCGGCGACGGACCCGCGCGTGGAGCACCTGCGCGACATCCACCACGTGTCGGAGTTCGACCGCCTGGAGATCCAGCACTTCTTCGAGGTCTACAAGGACCTGGAGCCCGGCAAGTCCGTCGAGGGCGCCGACTGGGTCGGCCGTACCGACGCCGAGGCCGAGATCGAGCGGTCGTACAAGCGCTTCAAGGACCAGGGCGGTCACTGACCCGGCCTGATCCACCCCGCGTCGAGGGGCCGCACGCGCATGCGTGCGGCCCCTTCGCGTGTCCGTGCGGCTGCCCATGCGCATACTGAGGCACACGGAAGGCGTCGTTCAGGGAGCGTTTCGCAGTGACGGAGGCGGAGGACCGCAAGCCGCAGTCGGACGAGGCGAGGGGGTCCCACGACCCCGAGGTGACCTCCGAGTTCGCCGTACCGGCGGGGGTGGAGGTGCCGCCCGCCCCGGAGGCGGAGGGCTCGGCGTTCAGCCGCCCGAGCACGTACAGCGCGCGCGGTGCGCCGCCCGCGTTCACACCGCCGGGCGGGATGCCGACGGTGAGTCTCGCCAAGGACGTGCCCTGGCAGGACCGGATGCGCACGATGCTGCGGATGCCCGTGACGGAGCGGCCCGCGCCGGAGCCGGTCGGCAAGGCCGAGGAGGGCGGTCCGGCCGTCCCGCGCGTGCTCGACCTGACGCTGCGCATCGGTGAGCTGCTGCTGGCGGGCGGGGAGGGCGCGGAGGACGTGGAGGCCGCGATGTTCGCGGTGTGCCGCTCCTACGGCCTGGACCGCTGCGAGCCGACCGTCACCTTCACGCTGCTGTCGATCTCGTACCAGCCCTCGCTGGTGGAGGACCCGGTCACGGCGTCCCGGACGGTGCGCCGCCGGGGGACCGACTACACACGGCTGGCGGCCGTGTTCCGGCTCGTGGACGATCTGAGCGACCCGGAGACCCAGGTCTCCCTGGAGGAGGCCTACCGGCGGCTCGCGGAGATACGGCGCAACCGGCACCCGTATCCGACCTGGGTGCTGACCGGGGCGAGCGGGCTGCTCGCGGGGGCGGCCTCGGTGCTGGTCGGCGGTGACGCCGTGGTGTTCGTGGCGGCCCTGGTGGGCGCGATGCTCGGCGACCGGCTGGCCTGGCTGTGCGCGGGGCGCGGGCTGCCGGAGTTCTACCAGTTCCTGGTCGCCGCGATGCCGTCGGTCGCGATGGGCATCGTGCTGACGCTGACGCACGTCGATGTGAAGGCGTCGGCGGTCATCACCGGCGGGCTGTTCGCGCTGCTGCCGGGGCGCGCGCTGGTGGCGGGCGTCCAGGACGGGCTGACGGGCTTCTACATCACCGCCGCGGCCCGCCTCCTGGAGGTCATGTACCTGTTCGTGGGGATCGTCGTCGGGGTGCTGGTGATGCTCTACGTCGGCGTCCAGCTCAACGCCCGGCTCAACCCGGACGCGGTCCTGGGCGGCAGCGACCGGCCGCTGTGGCAGATCGGTTCCTCGATGCTGCTGTCGCTCACCTTCGCCGTCCTGCTCCAGCAGGAACGATCCACCGTCATGGCCGTCACCCTGAACGGGGGTGTGGCCTGGTGCGTGTACGGCGCCATGCGCTACACCGGCGAGATCTCGCCCGTGGCGTCCACGGCCGTCGCGGCGGGCGTGGTCGGCCTGTTCGGGCAGCTCCTCGCGCGGTACCGGTTCGCCTCCGCGCTGCCGTACACCACCGCCGCGATCGGGCCCCTGCTGCCGGGGTCGGCCGTCTACTTCGGGCTGCTGGCGATCGCTCAGAACGAGGTGGACACCGGGCTCGCCTCGCTGACCAAGGCGGCGGCGCTGGCGATGGCGATCGCGATCGGGGTGAACCTGGGGGCGGAGGTGTCGCGCCTGTTCCTGCGGATCGGCTCCGCCGAGAAGCGGCGGGCCGCCAAGAGGACGCGGGGGTTCTAGTGCCGGGCGCCTACTCATTCGGTGCGTCCGGCACGTCGGCGGGTGCGGGTGCGATGTGGCTTGTCGCGCCCACGCGGCGGAGCCGCATATCGATGCAGCCCCGCGCCCCTTTGGGGGCGCTGTCAGTAGCCCTGGTTCTGGTTGTGCGGGTACTGCTGCTGGCCGCCGTAGTAGTCGTTGCCGTAGGGCTGCTGCTGGGAGTAGTAGTCCTGGTTCGGCTCGATGCGGCGGAGCTGGGTCGTCGCGTCGTCCATGACCGGGTACGAGGGCTGCTGCTGCTGGTACTGCTGCTGCTCGGGGGCCTGGGGCGGGTTCTTCTTGGCCTGGGAGCGGGCCCGCAGGAACTCGATGACGATCGGGATCACCGAGATGAGGACGATCAGGATGAGGATCGCCTCGATGTTCTTCTTGACGAACTCGATGTTGCCGAGCCAGGAACCGAGGAGGGTCACGCCCGCGCCCCACAGGACGCCGCCGATGATGTTGAAGACCAGGAACGAGCGGTACTTCATGCCGCTGACGCCGGCGATGATCGGCGTGAACGTCCGCACGATGGGCACGAAGCGGGCCAGGATCAGGGACTTCGGGCCGTGCTTCTCGAAGAACTCGTGCGCCTTGGTGACGTTCTCCTGCTTGAACAGGCGGGAGTCGGGGCGGCTGAAGAGGGACGGGCCCACCTTCTTGCCGAACATGTAGCCCGCCTGGTCGCCCAGGATCGCGGCGACGCAGATCAGCGCGACCGCGCCCCACAGCGGGAAGTCCAGCTGGTCCGAGGTGATCAGCAGACCGGCGGTGAACAGCAGGGAGTCGCCCGGCAGGAAGAACCCGATGAGCAGACCGGACTCCGCGAAGACGATGAGCAGCAGGCCCCAGATGCCGAAGTTGTCGAGCAGGGTGTTGGGGTCCAGCCAGCTCGGTCCGAGGGCAAGGGTCGTCACGGTTCCGGGCTCCTGAGGGGTGAGGGCGGTCGGTGCGGCGGCGGGACCGCCCCAAACTATCAACGCAGCGCCACAGGACCAGGTTCCCAGGGCTTCCCCCAGGATGCACTGTGCCCCTCCTCGGTCAAAGCTGTGAACATGGGCATCGATGATTTCGGCGGCGGCCAGGGGCCCGAGCCGGACGTACTGGTCGTCACCACCAACGATGTGCCCGGGTTCCGGGTGCAGGAGGTCCTCGGCGAGGTCTTCGGGCTGACCGTGCGCTCACGGCACATCGGCAGCCAGATCGGCGCCGGTCTGAAGTCGATGATCGGCGGCGAGCTCAAGGGGCTGACCAAGACGCTGGTGCAGACCCGCAACCAGGCCATGGAACGGCTCGTCGAGCAGGCACGCGCGCGGGGCGCCAACGCGGTGCTGATGTTCCGCTTCGACGTGACCGAGGCGGCGGACGTGGGCACCGAGGTGTGCGCGTACGGGACCGCGGTGGTCCTGGCCCGGGACTGAGGCCCCGGGCCGGGACGGGCGTCAGCCGCGCGGGCCGCCGTTGCGGTCCGCGTTCGCCCGGATGGCCTGCTCCAGGTGCTCGGCGAGACCGGGCCGCAGGGAGTCGTAGAACGCCTTGAACCGCGCGTCGGAGACGTACATCTCCCCCAGTCCGCGGTGCATCTCGTACGGGCAGTCGAAGTACCAGGTGCCGATGTGGCGCCGGTGCTCCTCGGCCAGGTCCATCGCCGCCTCCCCGGTGGGCGGCTCACCGGCGGCCATCAGGGCGGCGTACCGCTCGTTCCAGGCCTCGACCTCGGCCTGGATGCGTTTCCAGTCGTCCTTGGTGTAGCGGGCGGCGCGGCGCTGCGACTCGGCGTAGGTCGCGGTGCCGCCCCAGCGTGCCTCCGCCTCCTCGGCGTACTGCTCGGGGTCCTTGTCGCCGAAGACCTCGAACTTCTCCTCGGGTGTGAGGTTGATGCCCATCGTGCGTGCCTCCATGGCGTGTTCGACGGCCGCCGCCATCTGCTGGAGCTTCTCGATCCGGGCGGTCAGCAGGGCGTGCTGCCGGCGCAGGTGCGCGCGGGGGTCCGCGGCCGGGTCGTCGAGCAGGGCGGCGACCTCTTCGAGCGGGAAGCCGAGCTCGCGGTAGAACATGATCTGCTGGAGCCGGTCGAGGTCGGCGTCGTCGTAGCGCCGGTGGCCCGCGTGGCTGCGGTCGCCGGGCACGAGCAGGCCGATCTCGTCGTAGTGGTGCAGGGTGCGCACCGTGATGCCGGCGAATCCGGCGACCTGTCCCACGGAGTAGCTCACGTCCTCCGCTCCTTCCGTTCCTTCCGTGTGCGTCCGTACGGGTTCCACGGTGGGTCCTCACGTCGCGTGAGGTGCAAGCCCGGGGCACGCGGGCCGGGCGGGCGTCCCGTCACAGCCTGTCACCCGTCCGGATGTCGCGTCCGTTTCGTCCGCTTATCGTGGGCCCGTGGCCCCGGGCCGCCCGGGCGCCGCCGGGGCGCCGATGTCCGGTGCGGACGGAACTCCGGTCCACCGCCACCCGTTCGACCTTTCAGGAGGCCCCCATGGCGTTGCACAAAGGTCCCGAGAAGCCCGACGAGCGCCCGCTGTCCGTGAACCCCTTCTACGGCGAGGCCAATCCGGTCAGCGGTATGACCGAGGCCCCGCCCAAGCACCGGCTGCCCGACAACCCGCTGGCGCCGATGGCGGCGTACCAGCTGGTGCACGACGAGCTGATGCTGGACGGCAACTCCCGGCTCAACCTGGCGACCTTCGTCACCACCTGGATGGAGCCGCAGGCCGGGGTGCTGATGGCGGAGTGCCGCGACAAGAACATGATCGACAAGGACGAGTACCCGCGCACCGCCGAGCTGGAGCGCCGCTGTGTGGCGATGCTCGCCGATCTGTGGAACGCGCCGGACCCGTCCGCGGCCGTGGGGTGTTCGACGACCGGGTCGAGCGAGGCGTGCATGCTGGCCGGAATGGCGCTCAAGCGCCGCTGGAGCAGGCGCCGTCCGGACTCCGGGGTCCGGCCCAACCTGGTGATGGGGGTCAACGTCCAGGTGTGCTGGGAGAAGTTCTGCAACTTCTGGGAGGTCGAGCCCCGGCTGATCCCCATGGAGGGCGAGCGCTACCACCTCGACCCGCAGGCCGCCGCCGACCGGTGCGACGAGAACACCATCGGGGTCGTCGGCATCCTGGGCTCCACCTTCGACGGGTCCTACGAGCCGATCGCCGAGCTGTGCGCGGCCCTGGACGCCCTCCAGGAGCGCACCGGTCTCGACATCCCGGTGCATGTGGACGGCGCGTCCGGCGCGATGGTCGCGCCCTTCCTCGACGAGGACCTGGTGTGGGACTTCCGCCTCCCGCGCGTGGCGTCGATCAACACCTCCGGGCACAAGTACGGGCTGGTGTACCCCGGGGTCGGCTGGGCGCTGTGGCGCGACAAGGAGGCGCTGCCCGAGGAACTGGTGTTCCGGGTCAACTACCTGGGCGGCGACATGCCGACGTTCGCGCTGAACTTCTCCCGGCCCGGCGCCCAGGTGGTCGCCCAGTACTACACGCTGGTGCGGCTGGGCCGTGAGGGCTTCAGGACGGTGCAGCAGACCACCCGGGACGTGGCCCGGAGCATCGCCGACAAGGTGGAGGCCCTCGGCGACTTCCGGTTGCTCACCCGCGGCGACGAGCTGCCCGTCTTCGCCTTCACGACGGCGCCGGACATCACGTCGTACGACGTGTTCGACGTGTCGCGGCGGATGCGGGAGAGCGGCTGGCTGCTCCCGGCGTACACCTTCCCGCCGAACCGGGAGGACCTGTCCGTGCTGCGGGTGGTGTGCCGCAACGGCTTCTCGGAGGACCTCGCGGACCTGTTCGTGGAGGACCTCACCCGGCTGCTGCCGGAGCTGCGCCGCCAGTCGGGTCCGCTGGACCGGGACAAGACCGCGGCGACCAGCTTCCACCACTAGAACGCGGAGAGCCGGTCAGTACACGGCGAGCCGGTCCACCAGCAGCTCCACCCTCGGTCCGGTGTCCTGGGGCGGCAGCCGGCCCGCCCGGGTCAGGGTGGCCAGCCCGTGCAGGGAGGCCCAGAACGTCTCGGTGAACAGCCCCGGGGGGACGCCTTCCCCGGCGACCTCGCCGAGGCACTCCAGCAGCGCGGCGAAGGCGTCCTTGAGGGGTTCCGGGGTGTCCTCCCGCGCGTACGCCAGACCGCCGTCGAGCTGGAAGATGGCGTCGTAGACCGCCGGGTTGCGTTCGGCGAAGTCGAGGTAGGCGCGGGCGAGGGCGTACACCCGGGCGCGCGGGCCGTCCGCGGCGGCGGTCGCGGCCCGCACCGCCGCGGCCATCTCGGTGGCGCCCTGGAGGGCGACGGCGCCGATGATCTCCCGTTTGCCGCGGAAGTGGCTGTAGAGGACGGGCTGGCTGTACTCGATGCTCTCGGCGAGCCGGCGGGTGGTGACCGCGTCCCAGCCCTGCTGCTCGGCGAGTTCGCGGGCCGTCGCCACGATGAGGCGCTCGCGCTCCGCCCGTTCCCGCCGCTTGCGTTCCTGTACCGACATGTTGCGATCCTAGCACCGCTAGACAAAAGAGCGGCAGTAGAACTAGCGTTGCCTCAACATCTAGCAACACTAGATATCAGGGGGTCGTCATGCTCAACGCACTCGAGATCGTCACCACCGTGGTCGTCGGCCTGATGGTGGGCGTGGAGTTCTCCGTCGCCTTCGTCATGAGCCGGATCCTCAACGCACTCCCCGGCGACGCCGGCCAGCTCGGCCACGCCCACGGGGGCCGGATGCTCGGCGCCGTCATGCCGGTCTGGTACATCGGCTCGCTCGTCCTCGCCGGGGCCTGGGCCGTCGCCGGAGGGGACCGGCACGGCGCCGGTCTCGTCGTCACCGCCGCCGGGCTGCTGATCCTCAGCGTGGTCATGTCGGTCCTGCTGCTCGTCCCGATCAACGACCGGAACAAGACGTGGACCCCCGAGAACCGGCCCGCCGACTGGAAGGAACAGCTGAACCGCTGGGAGCGCTGGCACTACGTCCGCGTCGCGCTCATCATCGCCGCGTTCACCCTGCTGGTCACCGCCCTCGCCTGAACCGTCCCGGCCGGGGCGCCCGGGGCCGGTCCGGCGGATCCGGTCGGGCGTCGCGGCGACGGGGGTCCCTCCCGCGCGGGCGCGGCCGAGCGTGGGGCGAGTCGGCAACCGGCGGCAGCGCGGCAGACGGGCGCTCCCGGCCCCGGGGCTGCGGCGTGGGCCGCCGGGGCGGTCCTATGCGGGTCGGTCCGGCAGGACGTCGGCGAACGGTTCGCCCTCGCCCGCGAAGGTGTAGGCGCCGGTCTCGATGCGGTCGATCAGACCGTGGGTCCACTCGGCCTCCGCGTCGGCCGTGTGGACCCAGAGGTTCATGATCTCGCCGATGTGGCCGAGCTGCTGGGGGCCGCCCTCGGGGTCGTAGTGCTCGACGACGGTGGAGCGCCACCGTTCGATCCGGCGGATCCGCTCCTTGAGCAGGGTCACGGCCTCGGCGCGGGGCAGGTCGACGACGAAGCCGATGGCCGCCGACTTGACGTCGGTCTTCTGGTCGTACGACGTCAGCGCCTCGCGCAGCAGCCGGAAGTACTCCTCGTTGCCCGCCCCGGTGATCTCGTACTCGGTGCGGGGCGGGCCGCCGGCCGTGGAGGGGGCCGTCTCGTGCTCGTGCAGCATCCCCTGTTTCGCCAGTTGCCGCAGGGCGTGGTAGATCGAGCCCGGCTTGGCGTTGGACCACTCGTGGGCGCCCCAGTACTCCAGGTCGCCGCGGACCTGGTAGCCGTGGGCCCGCCCGTGCAGACGCACCGCGCCCAGCACGAGAAGACGGATTGCTGACATGGGCCCCAGGTTATGACCCGGGGCCCATGGACCGGGACTCGGCTCTGGCCGGCGACCGGCTCAGGCCGGCACGCGGCTCAGAAGGGGAAGCGGCTCAGAAGGGGAAGCGGCTGCGGCCGTGCTGCACGGAGATCCACTTGGTGGTGGTGAAGGCCTCCAGGGTCGTCTCGCCGTTCAGACGGCCGACTCCGGAGTTCTTCTCGCCGCCGAAGGGCACGATCGGCTCGTCGTGGACGGTGCCGTCGTTCACATGGAACATGCCGCTGTCGACCTGCTTGGCGAAGGCGACGCCCCGCTCGACGTTCCCGGTGTGGACGGCGCCGCTGAGGCCGTACGGGGTGTCGTTGACCAGGCGCAGCGCCTCCTCCTCGCCGTCGAAGGGGACGAGGAAGACGACGGGGCCGAAGACCTCCTGCTGGAGCAGGGCGGAACCGGCGGGGACGCCGGTCAGGACGGACGGCTCGACGAGGTTGCCCTCGGTCGTGCCGTGCAGCAGGGCCGTCGCGCCCTCGGCGATCGCCTGCTCGACGACCGAGGTGAGCGACTCCGCCTGCTGGGAGTTGATCACCGGGCCGATGACGGTCTCCGGGTCGCGCGGGTCGCCGGCCTTGAGGCCGCGCACCTTGGCGACGAACTTCTCGGTGAACTCGTCGGCGAGCGAACGGTCGACCAGGACGCGGTTGGCGGCCATGCAGACCTGGCCCTGGTGGACGTAGCGGCTGAAGACGGCCGCGTCGACGGCGTAGTCGACGTCCGCGTCGTCGAGGACCACGATCGCGCTGTTGCCGCCCAGTTCGAGGATGGAGCGCTTGAAGTGCGCGGCGCAGACGGTGGCCACGTGGCGGCCGACCTTGTCGGAGCCGGTGAAGGAGATCACGCGCGGGATCGGGTGCTCGATGAAGGCGTCGCCGATCTCCGCGATGTCGGTGACGACGACGTTCAGCAGACCGGCGGGCAGCCCCGCGTCCTCGAACAGCTTGGCGACCAGGGTGCCGCCGACGATCGGGGTGTTCTGGTGCGGCTTGAGCACCACGGCGTTGCCGACCGCCAGGGCCGGGGCGACCGACTTCACGGACAGCAGGAACGGGAAGTTGAAGGGGCTGATCACACCCACGACGCCGACCGGCACCCGGTAGAGGCGGTTCTCCTTGCCGTCGACCGGCGACGGGATGATCTTGCCCTCGGGGCGCAGCGCCAGGCTGACCGATTCCCGCAGGAACTCCTTGACGAGGTGGAGTTCGAAGGCGGCCTTCAGCCGGGTGCCGCCCAGCTCGGCGATGATGACGTCGGCTATCTCCTGCTCGCGCTCCTCGACCAGGCGCAGCGCCTTCTCGAATATCGCGCGGCGGGCGTAGGCGTTGGTCTCGGCCCACTCCTTCTGGGCGCGGGCGGCGGCACGGTAGGCCTCGTCGACCTCGTCGACCGTGGCGATGGTGATCGAGGCGAGCTTCTCGCCGTCGTAGGGGTTGAAGTCGATGATGTCCCAGGACCCCGTCCCTGGACGCCACTTCCCGTCGATGTACTGCTGCGCCAGGTCCGTGAAGTAGGACGACATGTGATCCCTCAATCCCCTGCTGCGATCGACGTCACGATCTGATCACGCGTCATCGTACGTGTGTTTCAAAGGGGTTGGGGTCTTCCCCGGTTTCTCGAGGGGAAACCCTCAGGAACCGGCCACGGGAGCGGGCTACGACAGCTGGATCAGGCCGCGGAGCAGGTCCCGGCTCTCGTCGGGTCCGGGGCTGTCCTGCTGGAGCTCCTTCAGCGCGTGCTCGTACTGCGCGACGTCCTCGTGCTTGTCGAGGTAGAGGGCGCTGGTGAGCTGCTCCAGGTAGACGACCTCCTTGAGGTCGGACTCCGGGAAGCCGAGGATGGTGAAGGAGCCGGACTCGCCGGAGTGCCCGCCGAAGCTGAACGGCATGATCTGCAGCCGTACGTTGGGCCGCTCGGAGATCTCGATCAGATGCTGGAGCTGACCGCGCATCACCTCGCGGTCGCCGTAGGGCCGGCGCAGGGCGGCCTCGTCGAGGACGATGTGGAAGTCGGGGGCGTTCTCGGCGACCAGGTACTTCTGCCGCTCCAGGCGCAGTGCCACGCGCCGGTCGATGTCGGCGACGCTCGCGCCCTTCATGCCGCGGGAGACGACGGCGTGGGCGTAGGCCTCGGTCTGGAGCAGACCGTGCACGAACTGCACCTCGTAGACGCGGATCAGCGAGGCCGCGCCCTCCAGGCCGACGTAGGTGGGGAACCAGTTGGGCAGGACGTCCGAGTAACTGTGCCACCAGCCCGCCACATTGGCCTCGCGGGCGAGTCCGACCAGGGCCTGGCGCTCGATGTCGTCCGTGATGCCGTACAGCGTCAGCAGGTCCTCGACGTCGCGCGTCTTGAAGCTCACCCGGCCCAGTTCCATCCGGCTGATCTTCGACTCCGACGCCCGGATGTGGTAACCCGCCGCCTCCCGCGTGATGCCGCGCGCCTCACGCAGTCGCCGTAGTTGCGAGCCGAGCAGCATCCGCCGCACCACCGATCCGGGCTCTCCCGCGCTCACGTTCGCCAGCCTCCCCAACGGTCCTCTGGGCCCGCAGTCTGCCACTAAAACACTTCGAGCAGTACTCGTCCGATTACAGAGATGGAAAGAAGCCAAAGGATACGCACAGAGCTACGCGAGGGAAGGGTGAGGAGAAAGGAAGGAAACGGGCCCCGAACGACGAGAAGATGGCGGAAAAAATGGCCAAGAAGCGGTACGGGCGGGTCCATTTCGGTCACGTGCACGTGCATCTGCCCTTGCATCCGCCGTGCGCATCGGAAACCATGGTCTCGCGCCACCGCTGCATCGCAACGACCGCGAATCCCGGGAGTGCCTCGCATGGGGACGAATGGATCGACCATGCTCGAGCCGTTACGGCAGGGCCTTCCGCCGCTTGATCCCGCGGCCGTGTCCAACGCCGCGTCCTGCGCACTGCCCGCCCGCTTCGAAGCGGTGCGCGAGGCCCGCCAGTTCACCAGAAGAACCCTGGGCCAGTGGGACGTGGGCGACCGCTTCGACGACATCTGTCTGGTCGTCTCGGAACTGGTGACCAACGCGCTGCGGCACGGACTGCCCGAGACGGGCCCGCTCCCGGCGGACGGGAGCCCGTCGGTGCGGCTGCATCTGATGCGGTGGACCGAGCGACTGGTGTGCGCGGTGCGCGACCCCAGTCACGACAGCCCGCTGCCCCAGGAGAGCGAGGACTTCTCGGCGGAGTCGGGCCGCGGCCTGTTCCTCGTCGACTCCTTCGCCGACGGCTGGGGCTGGCACCCGCTGTCGGGCAGCCTCGGCGGCAAGGTGGTCTGGGCGCTGTTCCGGCTGCACACGCCCACCGAATGACGCACCGCGGCGCACTTCGGCGCCGCGGTTCTACGCGCGTTGTGACCCCATTGATACGGTTTTGACCCCGCGAGTGCGGGTGAGGTGACCGACCCCGTGGCGTGGGCGGCCGGGGCGTCAGCTCGCGATGAGGTGGTCGAACTCCCCGTCCTTGATGCCCAGCAGCATCGCCTCGATCTCGGCCCGCGTGTAGACGAGCGCGGGGCCGTCCGGGAAGCGCGAGTTGCGCACGGCCACGTCTCCGCCGGGCAGTCGCGCGAACTCCACGCAGGATCCCTGCGAGTTGCTGTGCCGGCTCTTCTGCCAGGCAACCCCGTACAGCTGTGTGGCCGTCATGCCGTTGTACACGTCGTGCCCCCCGTCAACGTGGTGGTCCACAGGTCGCTCCCTGGTGGTGCACTGGCTCGTGTGGCCATTGGTGCCGTGGTCAACTGTCCCGGATCATAACCCCGTTCATGTGCAGTTGCATGAGCAGATGCACGTGCACGCCGGGTGGTGACGCGGTTACAGCTTTGACGCGCGCTTTACCCGGCCGGAAAGTAGTCCGGATCGAACCACTCGTGCACTAGGAACAGACGCTCGGCACGCCCGTCATGTTCCATCGGCACCCCTGACCAGCACCGTTTTCCTCCGTTTCGGGCGGTCCTGGAAGGCGGACGCCCGCGCTCCGGTCCATCCGGTGGACGTACCTCCGGACGTGTGGGTTCCGCGGGTCCCGCCCGGAGGATCCGGAAATGGCCCTGCCGTGCGCCGAGCGGGCACGGAAAGCGCTCGCCCCCGTGTACGACCCTGACGGTCGTACACGGGGGCGAATCCGGCCGGACCACAGGGGCGGGCCGTCTCGGCCGTCCGGCCGAGGCGCGGGAGGAGCGATGTCCAGACATCCTGGACAGGTCGACCGGTTTCCCTCGTACGGCTGCGAGCGCCTCCGGCTCAGCGGCTGCCGTACGGCAGCAGGGCCATCTCGCGGGCGTTCTTGATCGCGCGGGCCAGCAGCCGCTGCTGCTGGGCGGAGACCCGGGTGACCCGCCGGCTGCGGATCTTGCCCCGGTCGGACAGGAACGTCCGCAGCAGGTCGGTGTCCTTGTAGTCGATGTACTCGACACCGGCCCGGTCGAGCGGGTTGGGGCGGGCCTTGGCGGGCTTGCGGTCGGCCTTGCGGGGCACGGGTCAGACCTCCAGGAGGGTGTCGAAGGCGGGCGGCAGCCGCTTCCAGGCGTCGCGGCCGCCGGCGTACTCGGCGTCGGTGAGCAGACAGGTCTCCAGCAGCCGTTCGAGCCCGTCGCGGTCGAGGCCGGGGGAGGTGAAGACCAGGTGCTGGCAGCAGTCGCCGTGCTCGGGGTGCCAGTCCAGCGCGGCGGCGGCGCGGCGGACCGGCGGCACCAGCTCCCAGGCCGCGTCCGGGAGCGCGGCGAGCCACGGGCCGGCCGACTCCACGCAGAGGGCGCCGCCGGCCGCGTCCCAGTGCAGCAGCACATCGGGCCGGTCGGCGAGCCAGAACCGGCCCCGGCTGCGGGCGGCGGCGCAGGTCAGGTCCTCCAGCGCCGCGTACAGCCGCTCCGGGTGGAAGGGGCGGTTCCGGTGCCAGACGAAGGTGGCGACCCCGTGCGCGTCAGCCTCGGCGGGGAGCAGGGCGCAGGCGGGGTGCTGTGCGGCGGCGGCCGCCTCGACGTCGAAACCGGCGAGGGCGGCCGCCGTCAGCCCGCACGGACGAGAAGAAGTGCCGGACGCATATGCACGTGCGGATGCATCCGCTGCGGGGTGGCCGTCCGGGACGGGGATCCGGCGGGCGGTCGGATGCAGCTGGGCGAGCAGCTCCCGGTCCTCGTCGTCGGCCTCCGGGGAGTCGACGACGGCCAGCACGGGGGCGTACTCCAGCTGCCGGGCGAAGGTGTCGGCGACGGTCCGCCGGTCGGTCGCCGCCGCGGCGAGGCCCACGTCGGCGAGATCGTCGCCGTTGCCGAGGTACGGCAGCAGGAGCGCGGGGTCGACGGCGGTGATCACCGCGGTGACGGTGAGGCCGCCGGCCACGACCACCTCGGTCATGGCCTTGGGCTCCACGGAGTCCCACAGCTCGACGATCGCGAGCCGGGTGGTGCCGTCCTGCGCCAGCCGGCGCAGCTCGGGGACCAGGTCCTCGCGCAGCGCGCAGCAGGCGCAGTCGTCGATCAGGGGCGTCTCGCCCGCGGAGCGGACTCCGCGGGCGTCGCGGACGGTCCGTACGACCGTGCCGGCGGCGGCCGTCGCGAGGTCGTGGTGGAGTACGACGCCGTCCGGGACGTCGGCGAGCAGGTGCGCCACCGTCGCCCGGCGGGCGTCGGCGTGCAGCCCGCCGACGATCACGACGGACAGGCTCACGAACCGCCCCGCTTCCCGTACCGGCGCTCGAAGCGCTCGACGCGGCCGGCGGTGTCCAGGACGCGGGCGGTGCCGGTGTAGAAGGGGTGGCTGACGTTCGAGATCTCGACGTCGACGACCGGGTAGGTGCGGCCGTCCTCCCACGCGATCGTCCTGCCGCCGGCCGTGGCCGACAGGGTGGAACGGGTGAGGAAGGTGTAGTCCGCGGCACGGTCACGGAAGACGACCGGGCCGTAGGCCGGGTGGATCGACTCGCGCATGGTCAGCGCTCCTCTCGGAAGTCGACGTGGCGGCCGGCGACGGGGTCGTACTTCCTGAGGGTCATACGGTCCGGGTCGTTGCGGCGGTTCTTGCGGGTGACGTACGTGAAGCCGGTCCCCGCCGTGGACCGGAGCTTGACGACCGGGCGGAGTTCGTTGCGTGCCATGCTGGTATCTTACTGAAAATGACATCCATTAGCGATAGCTGGCAGAGAGAGGTACGTCACCCATGTCCGCGCACTGCATGCTGACCGGTGCCCAGCCCGGGTTCGGCAACCGGATCTCGCACTCCCACCGGCGGACGTCCCGCCGTTTCGACCCCAACGTCCAGTCCAAGCGGTACTGGCTGCCCGGCGAGGGGCGACGGGTACGGCTGCGGCTGAGCGCGCGGGGGATCAGGACGGTCGACGCGATCGGCGTCGAGGCGGCGGTGGCGCGGATCCGCGCCCGTGGCATCCGGGTCTGAAAGGGGCTGAGGCTCGATGGCGAAGAAGAGCAAGATCGCGAAGAACGACGGACGGCGGGAGACCGTCGCGCGGTACGCCGAGCGGCGGGCCGAACTGAAGGAGATCCTCCGGCACCCCTCGTCCACGGAGGCCGAACGACTGGCCGCCGCACGGGAACTGCGCCGCCAGCCGAGAGACGCGAGCGCGACACGCGTACGCAACCGCGACCAGGTGGACGGCCGCCCCCGCGGCTACCTCCGAACCTTCGGCCTGTCCCGCCTGGGCCTACGGGAGCAGGCACACGCGGGGTATCTGCCGGGGGTGCGGAAGGCTTCCTGGTAGGGGGATGGATTCCGCGGTGGGCCTGCGATGGGTTCAGCCGCGGGTCCCCGTCCAACCCGTCGTGAGGCCTCCGGCGTTTCTGTGGTCACAGGTGGGGGCTTGGAGGTCACAGGTGGGCCTCAGGGTTTTTGGTGGGGGTGCTGGTAGCTTGCTGCGGTCCTTGTCGTTCGGCTTCAGTTGGGGAGCTTGCAGTGGCTTCGGCGATCTACTCGCGCGGTGTGTCCCGACGGGCCGTGGCGGCCGTGGCGGTGCTGGCGGGCGCGCTCGCGCTCGCCGGGTGCGGCGGCGGGTCCGACGACGACGGTTCCTCGGCGATCCCGTCCGCCAACGCCGCCACGGCGAGCGCCGGGACCGCCGAGGCCTCGGACGGTGCCACCGAGGCCGCGTCGAACGAGCTGGAGGGGAACTGGCTGGCCACGGCCGACGGCGACTCCGTCGCGCTGATCGTCACCGGGAAGCAGGCCGCCCTGTTCGCCACCGGCGGGACCGTGTGCAGCGGGACCGCCAGCGCGTCCGCGGGCATGAGGATGATCTACCTCAAGTGCCCCACCGGCTCCAAGGACCGCACGACCGGCATGGTCGACTCCCTCGACGGCGACACCATGAAGGTGACCTGGTCGGGCGCGGCGGGCAAGGAGACGTTCACCAAGGCGGAGGACGGCAAGCTGCCCTCGGGGCTGCCGACGGCCGGGACGGGCTCCTGACCCCGGGGAGCACGGGCACGGGTGGGGGCGCGCGGCGAGGTGCCGTGCGCGTACGTGATGATCCTTCCAGCACCGCCACACACCTCAGGGGACCCCTCATGCGCGCCGTTCCGATCACCGTCACCGCCCTCGCCGCGGCCCTGCTGCTCACCGCCTGTTCCAGCGACGACAGCGGCTCCGACGACGGCGGGAGCAAGGCCTCCGCGTCCGCCGGCACGGCCGCCGGTGCCGCCTGTTCCTTCGACGGTCTGGGCCAGGAGGTCGGCCCGGTCGACGCCGCCCCCGCCGCCGGGGACACCGGCAACGTCACCGTCACCCTCACCAACAAGGGCGCCGAGTGCACCCTGGACGGCTTCCCCACCGTCGGCCTCTCCACCGGCGGCGACTCCGTGAGCGTGCCGCAGGACCCGGCCGCCCAGAAGCAGAAGGTGACCGTCCCGGAGCAGGGCACGGTCACCTTCACGATCACCTACGTGCGCGGCGAGAGCGGCGACAAGAGCCTCGCCGTGAAGACGGCGGAGTTCGGCCTGCCGGGCTCCGAGAAGACCGAGAGCTTCCCCTGGTCCTACGGCGACGTCTCGCTGAAGAGCGCGGGCAAGCCGGACGCGTCGGTGGGCTCCTTCACGCAGGCCGGCGACTGACCCGTCTCACGGGAGCCGCGGCCGGGCGGCGACCTGCGCCCGGTCGGCGGCCTCGGCCCCCTCGGTCCAGCCCGCCTCGTCGGTGACGCCGCGCAGCCTCGTGGTGACCGTGTCCGGGAACATCCGGTCGGTGGCGGCCGTGACGGCGACCTCCCGGGTGGCGAGGACCGGGAGCAGATCCCGGCCCGCCGCGCTCTCGGTGGCGGCCGCGACCTCGGCGAGCCGCGCCCCCACCCGATGGGCGTACGCGGCGAGGAAGGACTGCCGGAAGGTCTTGGTCCGCCTGCGTCCGCCGGCCCGCTGCGCGGCCTCCGCCTTCACCATCGCCGACTGCGCCTGCACCAGCAGCGAGGTGTGGAGCAGCTCCACCGCCACCAGATCGGCCTCGAAGCCGACGACCGTGGAGAAGCAGAAGGGCTCGTTCCACACGGCGCGGCAGTGGTTGGCGGACGCGACCGCGTCCAGCAGCATCGCCTTGGCCTGCTCGTACGGCGGCTCGACCCCGATCCGGCAGGCGGCGGGCGCGTCCGGGTCGGGGGCCCCGGCGTCGAGCAGCGCCTCGTCGACGCTGTGCCGGGCCATCAGTTCCTGCGCCTTCGCCGTGAGCGCCTCCGCCTCCTCCGGATAGCCGGTGGCCTCCGCCTTGGCGAGCAGCGCGCGGATCCGGGTGAGCATGCGGGAGTCGGAGCGCCGGCCAGGACCCGGCCGGGGCTCCTGGAGGGGTTCGAGGGAGGGCAGGCGCAGCAGCAGGCGGTAGAGCTCCAGGACCGTGGTGGCGTACGAGAAGCGGTCGGCGCGGGCCGGGACCTCGGCGGGCAGTTCGGTGAGCTGGCCGGTCCAGCGGGGGCCGCGTGTCTTGTCGTCCGGTGCCTGGGCGCGGATCAGCGCGGCCAGCACGCGTACGTGGACGTCCTCCAGCTCCCGCCGCACGAACCGTACGAGATCGGCGGGCTGCCAGCCGCGCTGCCAGGCCGCCGCCACGAACTCCCGGCCGCGCCGGTCGAGTTCGGCGTCCGCGGCGGGGTCGGCGGCGAGGAGGGAGGCGCCTGCGTCGAGGGCGGTGTCCACGGTGTCGTAGAGGGCGGTGCGGAAGGCGGTGTCGACGGTGCTGCTCACCGTTCGATCGTGTCACGCGCGCGGGGAGGACGAACACACCCCCACCTACTGACAACCCGAGGTTGACACTCGGGGAGTGTCAACTTATGGTTGACGCATGACGACGAACCCCAACATCACGTCATCCGTACGGCTCGACGAACTCATCGCGGCCATCAAGAAGGTCCACCCCGAACCCCTCGACCAGCTCGAGGACGCGGTGATCGCCGCCGATCACCTCGGTGAAGTGGCCGACCATCTGATCGGGCACTTCGTCGACCAGGCGCGGCGCTCGGGCGCCTCCTGGACGGACATCGGCCGGAGCATGGGAGTCACCCGGCAGGCCGCGCAGAAGCGGTTCGTGCCCAAGGAGTCGGCCGATCTCGACCCCAGCCAGGGTTTCAGCCGCTACACCCCGCGGGCCCGCAACGTCGTGATGGCCGCCCACAACGAGGCCGTCGCCGCCCGCAACACCGAGGGCCGCCCGGAGCACCTGGTGCTCGGCCTGCTGGCCGAACCGGAGGGACTGGCCGCCAAGGCGATCACCGCACAGGGGGTCCTCCTGGACACCGTCCGCCAGACCGCGGGCGCCGCGCTGCCGCCCGCCGCCGAGGAGATCCCGGAGCTGCTCCCCTACGGCTCCGACGCCAAGAAGGTCCTGGAACTCACCTTCCGCGAGGCGCTCCGCCTCGGCCACAACTACGTCGGCACCGAGCACATCCTGCTGGCGCTGCTGGAGTTCGAGAACGGCACGGGCGTCCTGTCGGACCTCGGCATCCGCAAGTCCGCCGTCGAAGGGTGGGTCGCCGAGGCCCTGGCCCTGCTCACGGTGGAGCTGCCGGAACAGGACTGAGGGACCTGCCGAGGGGTGGTGCGGGGGCGGCGCCAGGGCGGCGCGAGGGCGTTGTCAGACCCTGCTGCGACACTCGCCGTATGACCGACCGGTGGGCCCTCGCCCCGGCCGAGGACGGCGGCGCCGAGCTCGCCCCCCTCGGTCCGGACGGGCTGCCCGCCGGGCCGGTGCTGCGGGAGGACGATCTCGCGCGGGCCGTCCGCGAGCGGCCCGGCGTCACCCGCTGGGTCTGGCGCTCCACGGCCGAGGTGTACCCGCGCCTGCTCGCCACGGGGGTGCGGGTCGAGCGGTGCTACGACGTCGAGGACGCCGAGACCCTCCTCCTCGGCCACGAGGGGCGGTACGGCGAACCCCGCTCGGCCGCCGCCGCCCTGGCGCGGCTGCGCGGCGGCCCCGTACCGCCGGACCCGCCGCAGCGCTCCGCCTCGCCCGGCGCCCAGGCCCAGCCCTCGCTGTTCGAACCGCGGTCCGTCCAGGCCGCCGCCCTGCCGCTGGCCGACCTCGCCGAGGTCTACGCCGAGCAGCAGCGGCGGCACACGCGCGCGGAACACCCCGAGCGGATGCGGCTGCTGACGGCGGCCGAGTCGGCGGGCATGCTGGTCGCCGCCGAGATGAACCGCGCGGGCCTGCCGTGGAGCGCCGAGACGCACCGCGCGGTGCTGCACGACCTCCTCGGGGAGCGGTACGCGGGCGGTGGCGAGCCCCGCCGGCTGGCCGAACTGGCCGGCGAGGTGTCCGCCGCGTTCGGCCGCCGGGTCCGCCCCGATCTGCCCGCCGATGTGATCAAGGCGTTCGGGCAGGCCGGGATCCGGGTGAGGTCGACCCGCCGCTGGGAGCTGCAGTCCCTCGACCATCCGGCGGTGGAACCGCTCATCGCGTACAAGAAGCTGTACCGCATCTGGGTCGCGCACGGCTGGTCCTGGCTGCACGACTGGGTGCGCGAGGGCCGCTTCCGCCCCGAGTTCCTGCCGCACGGCACGGTCACCGGCCGCTGGGTCACCAACGGCGGGGGCGCCCTCCAGATCCCCAAGGTCATCCGGCGGGCCGTGGTCGCCGACCCCGGCTGGCGGCTGGTCGTCGCCGATGCCGACCAGATGGAACCCCGGGTCCTCGCCGCGATCTCCCGCGACCCCGGTCTGATGGAGGTCGCCGGCCAGGAGGACGACCTCTACCAGTCCGTCTCCGACCGCGCCTTTTCCGGCGACCGCGACCAGGCCAAGCTCGCCGTGCTCGGCGCGGTCTACGGCCAGACCTCCGGCGACGGCCTGAAGCACCTCGCCGCGCTCCGCCGCCGCTTCCCGCGCGCGGTGGCCTACGTCGACGAGGCGGCCAAGGCGGGCGAGGAGGGCCGGCTCGTACGGACCTGGCTGGGCCGGACCTGCCCCCCGGCGGCCGGCGCGGGCGAGACGGGCACGGACGAGGCCGGCATCCCGGTCGACCCCGTCGCCCCGGCCGAGGACACGGAACCGGAGGAGGGCCGGCCGTGGGTGCCGGGGTACGCCTCCTCCGACGCCCGTGCGCGGGGCCGCTTCGCCCGCAACTTCGTCGTCCAGGGCAGCGCCGCCGACTGGGCGCTGCTGATGCTCGCCGCACTGCGCCGGACCTGCGCGGACATGGCCGCCGAACTGGTCTTCTTCCAGCACGACGAGGTGATCGTGCACTGTCCCGAGGAGGAGGCGGAAGCGGTCGTCGCCGCGATCCGGGAGGCGGCCGGCCTCGCGGGGCGGCTGACCTTCGGGGAGACGCCGGTGCGGTTCCCGTTCACGACGGCGGTGGTGGAGTGCTATGCCGACGCGAAGTGATCACCCGGACGGGCCGAGCAGCCCCTCGATCTCGGCCACGACGGCGGTCTCGTCCGTCCCGGCCAGTGCCTCCAGGGCCGCCCTCCACTGGGCGCGCGCCTCGTCGGCGCGTCCCTGCTCGCGCAGCAGCAGACCGTGCTGGTGCCGGGCGAGGCCGCCGGTGTAGCGGTCGGCGCGGGCGTCGGCGCGGCGCAGCAGTTCGGCGCACTCCCCCGCGGCGCGTCCGGTCCGGCCCAGCAGCCGCAGCGCACGGACCAGCCCCAGCCGGGTCTGCGACTCACCGTGCCAGTCGCTGTGGCCGCCGAGGACGCGCAGGCTCTCCTCGAAGTGCGGGAGGGCGGCGGCCGGTTCACCGAGGGTGAGTTGGGCGTAGCCGATGTTGCAGTGCGCCGAGTGCTGCACGATCACGGCGCCGGTCCGGTCCCCGAGGGCCAGTGAGAGGCGGTGCTGCTCGATGGCGGCGCGCGGGTCGGTGTGCTCGTACAGGTTGCCGAGGTGGCTGTGGGTGACGGCCTCGCCGTGCGGGTCGTTCAGCTGGCGCGAGTACGCGAGGCTCTCGCGCAGGGCGTCGCCGGACTCCTCGTAGCGGCCGAGACTCTCCAGCAGCAGCCCGCGGTTGTTGAGGCAGCGGCGGATCCACGACAGCCGGTCGAGCCGCCGCCAGATGGTCAGGGCACGGCCGTTGAGGGCGAGCGCGTCCTGGAGCCGGCCGGTCAGGAAGTGCAGACCGGCCAGGTCGCCGAGGGCGTACGCCTCCGCCGTCGCGTCCCCGAGCCGGCGGGCCGTGCGCAGCGCGACCCGCCCGAGCACCTCCATCTCGGCGACCCGCCCCCGGCGCTGGAGGCAGGGGAAGAGGAGCCGCAGGAGGGTGGAGACGAGCGCGGCCTCGACGTCCGCGTCACCGCCCTCCGCCGAGGCCGGCCCGGCCAGGGCCACGATGTTCTCCAGCTGCGTCTCGGCCCAGGCGAAGGCCTCCTCCGGCCCCGGGAAGGCCGGTACGTCCCGGACGTACGCCGCGTGGGCCGCCGCCGGCTGGGCGGAGGTGGGCCGGCGCCGGTCGTCCTGGTCCAGCCCGGGTTCGAGCACGGCGACGAGGGCCTGCTCGGCTACGGCGGCGTACCAGTGCAGGGCGGTTGTCCGGGGGGTGGCTGTCGGGCCGGTGGGAACGGGTGGGTCAGTCCTGGTCGGCGAGCCCGCGCCCGTCCGCGGGGCGGCGGTCGTCGGCGGGGCGGTGCGGCTCGCCAGTTCGCGGGCGAAGTCCCGTACCAGGTCGTGGGGGGTGTAGCGGCCGTAGGTGGTCTCCTCGAGGAGGGCCACGTCGACGAGCCGGTCCAGGGCGGTCTCGGCGCGACGCTCGTCGGTGCCGGTGAGGCGGGCGAGCAGCGGGGCGCCGTACGAGGGCAGGTCCAGGGCGCCGACCCGGCGCAGGGCGAGGGCGGCGTCCCGGTCGGCCTCGCGCTCGGAGGCGGCGAGCGCGTCATGGGCGACGGCGAGGGAGCGGCGCACGCTCAGATCGTCGTACTCGAGGTGGTGCAGCCTGCCCTGAGTCGCGGTCAGCTGCCCGGCGAGCGCGTCCGGGGTGAGGGCCCGGCGGGCGGCGAGGCGGGCGGCGACGATCCGCAGGGCCAGCGGCAGGCGGCCGGTGAGGTCGACCAGGGGGTGGCGCGCGTCGAGGCGGTCGCCGTCGTCCGCGTCGTCCCGGCCGGAGAGCGCGCGCAGCAGGGCCGCGCTGTCCTCGGCGGACAGGGGCGCGAGCGGGAAGCGGTGGGCGCCGTCCAGGGCGGTGAGCGGGGAACGGCTGGTGACGAGCACCGCGCAACCGGGTCCGGCCGGCAGGAGCGGGCGGATCTGGGCGGCGGAGGCGGCGTCGTCCAGGACGAGGAGGGTGCGGGTGGGCGCGAGGAGGGTCCGCATCAACGCAGCCGCCGCGTCCGGGTGTTCGGGGATACGGCGGGGCTCGGTGCCGAGGTCGCGGAGGAGCGCGGCGAGTGCCTGCGGCGCGGGGAGCGGGGTCATGCCGGGGGTCGCGCCGTGCAGGTTGAAGTAGAGCTGGCCGTCGGGGAAACGTTCCCGCAGGATATGGGCCAGGTGCAGGGCGAGGGCGCTCTTGCCGACGCCGGCCATGCCGGTGATGACGGCGAGCGCGGGGCGGCCGTCCGACGAGGGGACCGAGAGGAGGTCGGCGAGACGACGGAGGGTGCGGTCGCGGCCGGTGAAGTGGGCCGGAGGTGGAGGGAGTTGGGCAGGCCCGGGGAAGGGTGGGGTGGTGGCGGTGTCGGGGATACCGGGGTCGGGGATGCCGGGGTCGGGGGCAGAGGCGGGGGTGCGGGCGTCGCGGGGCTCGCCGCCGTTCGGGGCCAGCCCGTGGGCATGCCCTTGGGCATCTCCGCTCGCCTGCCCTCGGACCTGCCCGCTCGCCTGCCCGTAGGCCTGCCCTTGGGCCTCCCCGCGGGCCTGCCCGCTCGCCTCCCCTCGGACCTGCCCGCTCGCCTGCCCTCGGACCTGCCCGTAGGCCTCCCCTTGGGCCTCCCTGCGGGCCTGCCCGCGGGCCTGCCCGTAGGCCTCCCTGCGGGCCTCCCCGCTTGCCTCCCCGCGGGCCTCCCCGCTCGCCTCCCCGCGGGCCTGCCCGCTCGCCTGCCCTTGGACCTCCCCGCGGGCGTCTCCAAGGGCCTCCCCCCGGGCCTCTCCCCGGGCTTGTCCATCGTCCCCTCCCCGGGTCGGCGCATGGCCCCGTCCCCGGGTCGGCGCATCGCCCTCTCCCCGGGTCGGCGCATGGGCCCCTCCCCGAGTCGGCGCATCGCCCTCTCCCCGAGTCGGCGCATGGGCCCCTCCCCGAGTCGGCGCATCGCCCCCTCCCCGAGTCGGCGCATGGGCCCCTCTCCGGCTGGGCCCATCAGTCCCTCTCCGGCTGGGCCCATCAGCCCTTCCCCGGGTCGCCCCATCAGCCCCTCCCCGGACCTGGCCGTCCGCCTCCGTCTCCGCCTCAAGTACCCCGCGCAGCACCTCCACATGGGCCTCGCGGACCGCCGGGCCCGGTTCGGCGCCGAGTTCCTCCACCAGGTGGGTGCGCAGGTCGCGGTGGACGGCGAGGGCCTCCGCCTGGCGGCCCGTGCGGTGCAGGGCCAGCATCAGCTGACGGTGGTACGCCTCGCGCAGCGGATGCTCGGCGGCCAGTGCCGTCAGTTCCGGCACGATCCGGGCCACCCGGGTCACCCCGTCCGACCCGTGCACCCCACTCCCTTCGTCCATTCCTCCTCCGCCGAGGGCGAGTTCGGCGTCGTAGCGCCACTCCAGCAGGAGCAGCCGGGCCTCCCGCAGGCGTCGTACCAAGGCATAGCCGCCCAGGTCGGCCGGGAGACCGGTGAGCGGGGTGCCGCGCCACAGCGCGAGCGCGGCGGCGCACTCGGCGATGACGCGCTCCCAGTTACGGGCGGCGTGTGCCCCGCGCGCGGTGGCGAGGTGCCGTTCGAAGACATGGACGTCGAGTTCGCCCTGTTCGACGCGGAGCCGGTAGCCGGGCGGCTCGGCCCGCAGCCGCTCCGGGTCGTCGAGGAGCCGGCGCAGCCGGGTGACGTGGTTGTGCAGGGAGGCGTGCGCGGAGGCCGGGGGCGCGCCGGCCCACAGGGCCTCCTTGAGCGCCTCGACGGGGACGATCCGGTTGGCGTCGAGGAGGAGGGCGGCGAGGAGGGTGCGGAGTTTGGCGCTGCGGATCGTCCGGGGGTTTTCGTCCGGCGGGCCGGGGCAGTGGAGGACGGTCGGTCCCAGCAGTCCGAACCGCAGCCCGTCCTGCCGCATCACGTCCGCCATCGCCTTTCCGTCCATGTGCAAACCTTCGCGGCAGACCGTCTGACCAGCGACGACATGGACACCCGTTGGCAATATGTTAGCGATCCGTTGGTGCCGCCTGATGTGATCACAACATCGGAGCCGGCCCGACGGTGCGCGCGTGTGAACGCGGTACTCGGGGGAGTGTCGCCGCCGCGGCCGGATCCGGGGGCGCGTCGGGCCCCGGTCGGCGGAGGTGAACGACCGGGGCCCGCGCCTTGTTTCTGCCGCGTTTCTGCCGCGGGCTCAGATGACGGGCGGTCGGCCGAGGCGGGTCAGGCGCCACACCGTCCGCCACCGCATGGGCCGCCGGGGACCGGCCGGCTTGCGCACGCCTTCCGCGAACCCGCCGAACCAGGCCTTGAGGCCGCCGAGCGAGCGGGTGCGCAGCAGGGTGACGGCGATCCACACGCCGAGGTGGACGGGGATGAGCGGCAGCGGCAGGTTGCGGCGGACGAGCCAGACGCGGTTGCGGGCGGTGACGCGGTGGTAGATGGCGTGCCGGGCCGGTGAGGTCTTGGGGTGCTGGAGCAGCAGTTCGGGCGCGTAGAGGATCTTCCAGCCGGCGTCGGTGGCGCGCCAGGCGAGGTCGGTCTCCTCGTGCGCGAAGAAGAACTCGGCGGGCCAGTCACCGGTCTCGGCGAGCATGGCCATGCTCAGGCCGTGGCCGCCGCCGAGGAAGCCGGTGACGTATCCGCCCTCCATCGGGTCGGCGGCGCCGACGCGCGGGACGTGCCGGCGCTGGGTCTCGCCGCTCTCGTCGGCGATCCGGAAGCCGACGATGCCGAGGCGGGGGTCGGCGGCGTACAGGTCGCGCACCCGGCGCAGCACGTCGGGGTCGACGAGCAGTCCGTCGTCGTCGAGTTCCACGACGACGTCGATGTCGCCGAACGCGCGGAGCCGTTCGAGGCCGACGTTGCGGCCACCGGGGCAGCCGAGGTTCTCGTCGAGGTCGATGGTGGTGACCTCGCCGGGCAGGGCGAGGCGTTCGGCGAACTCGGGGAGCAGGCAGCCGTTGCCGACGACGACGATCCGGGCGGGTGCCAGGTCCTGCTTGGCGACGGACTCCAGCAGGGCGTCGACCTCGGCGGGCCGGTTGCCCATGGTCACCACGGCAACAGCGATCCTCGGCTCCACCACGTCGCTCAACCTCTTCACTCCGTCCGGCCGACGACGGCACTCTCCCGCGCTCCCGTCGCGCGACGCCCGTCATTCACCAAGATGTTGCCTCAGATACGGAGGTTGCCCGAACACCGGTTCACTTTGCGTCGCTTTTACGACGATTTTCCCGCCTTCGGACGAACTTCAGGCCGGACCAGTCCTCCCCCAGCGCGGCGACCTTCACATCGACGAGACCGAGGGGCAGGAAGAGGTCACGGAGGCCGTTCTCGGTGAGGTCGCTGACATGTCCGGCGGCCTTGCGGGGCCAGGCGATCCAGAGCATGGCGTGGTCGGCGAGGTCGTGGGCGAGGGTGTCGCCTTCCGCGGCGAGATCGGCGTACGACCGGTAGAAGGCGACGGTGATGTCGGCGCCGAGCGGGCCGCCGGGCGCGAGGTCGAGGTCCTCGGGGAGGCCGGGTACCGCCCAGCCCGGCTCGGCGTGCAGCAGGCGCAGCCGCTGCCCGTGTCCCGGCCTGACGCCGAGTTTCCTGGCGAGGGGGGTACCGGAGTGGCCGCCGCCGCTCGCCGAGGTGTCGCTCACCGTCCCACCGTAACCTCGCCGGCACGGAGCGCACGCCCGCCGGCGGGTGGATGTGCAGGGCATGCATGTGCTCGGGGGAGAAACGAAGGAGGCGAGGCGGAATTCCGCTAGGGAATCCGCCGTCCCCCACGGCGGGTTTAGGACACCCCGTGCCAGGTCGCGCCCGCCGCGAGCTTTCATCTCTTTCGCCGTACACGAATTGCATTCCTGGCGTGAACGCATCAGGTGGCCGGGCGAACACCCGGTGTCCCACGTCCGTCGCGGACAGTGACGCCAAGGGGTGTGCGCTGCGGAGATGCTCAGTCCTGCCCTTCGTCCTCCACGGATTCGGCGGCATCCAGTGCCCCGCACGGCGTGAACCATCCGCGTGCCATCGCGAGCACTCCGGCCTGGAATCGACTGCGCGCCTGGAGGCGCTCCATCAGATCGGCGGTGATCCGGCGCCCCGTCCGCACCGAGATACCGAGCTTTCGGGCCACCACCTCGTCGGTATGTCCGGCTCCGAGAAGTTCGAGCACCACCCGCTCCCGGGGCGAGAGCCCGCTGCCGTCCGGGGTCTGGTGCGCGCCCAGCGGATCGGCCTGCTGCCAGACCAGGTCGAACAAGGCGGACAGAGCGGGCGCGACCCCTGTGCCGCTGTGCACGAGAATGCCTTTGGAGGCGACCTCGGGATCCACCGGGACAATAGCGGTCCGGCCGTCGTAGAGAATCATCCGCAAAGGGAGTTGCGGGAATATCCGCACCTCGCCGCCGTGATCCAGAAGCCATTGCGCATACTCGAGAGTCAGGGCGTCGTTGCGTAAACTCTCAAGATATACATAGCGAACTCTTACCCCGCGCTCGAGCGCTGCCAGATCGAGCGGTCTTGCCATATCGAGCGCCTTGGGCGACTGCGCCCCGCGCGGCGCGAATACCGAAACCTCACTCACGCAGGTGTGCGCGCACAACTCGATCTGGGTGGATATGGCGTCCATTCCCATGAACTGCTGGACACTGGAGGTCAACGCCGTGTTCTGCGCGCTGTACTCGGCGATCATGCGGGCCGCCCGCACCCGCGAGGAGGCCAGTGCGGCCTGACCTGCCTGAAGCTCTTCCTCCCAGCTCAGGAGCAACGTCTCGAGGCCTACCTCAGGGTTGACCAGGCGCAGTTTTCCGGGTTCCTCGACGGAGGGACAGACGAGCGACAACCTGGTCAGATCCGCCAGCGCCGCGGAGACCCGACCGACGCTCCACCCCAACTCCTCGGTGATGTCCTCGACACCGGCTCTGGGTCTGCTCAGCAGAAGTGAATAAACGGCCTCGCCGTCCACCCCCATTCCGCCAAGACCCTGCATCATGACACCTCCCCCCGGAGTCTCGAAACGTCCACACGATCATAACGAATTGAGCCACCGCACCGGAAGGCCTGTCCACGGATGTCAGCAGCCTGCCACCGCAGGACGCTGACACACAAAAGGGCTGACTCGGCCCCTGTGGGCTGGCAAGAATCCTTCTCGTCCGGCAGGACAGCGGGCTCCGGAGCACAACCCCGAGCCCGTCACGCTTCGTCAACATGCAATCTTCACAGGGGGACACGATGCGGAACTCGGCTCTGAGAATCACCTCGCCCGCCCGGCGCTCGCTCGTCACCGGCCTCGGTATCGCCTGCCTGGTCGGCCTCGCCGGCCTCACCCACACCGCCCAGGCCGACACCGGCCGGCTGCCCGTCGCCGTCGCCGAGGCGGCCGTCGCGACGGAGGGCGCGCAGCCCGGCAACACGTGGGGGGACTGAGCGGCGGACAGCGGCAGCAGGGGGCTGCCGTGGAGACGCAGGGGGCGGACGTCGAGGTGCGTGTCCTCGGTCCGGTGGAGGCACTCCGTGACGGTGCGCCGGTAGCGCTCGGCGGCGTCAAGACACGCACCATGCTGGCGGCGCTGCTGCTCGCCCGGGGACGCGTGGTCGCGGACTCCAGGCTCAGCTTCCTGCTGTGGGGCTGGGACCCTCCCGCCACCGTGAACGCGCAGATCTATTCGTACGTCTACCGGCTGCGCAAGCTGCTCGGTCCCGGCGTCGAACTGGTCCGCAGGGCACCCGGATACGCGCTCGGCCGGTCCGGGGTGCGCACCGACCTGGCCGCGTTCGAGCGCCTGGACACCCAGGGCGCCAGGGAACTCGCCGACGGCCGGATCTCCGAGGCGGACACCCGGTTCCGCGCGGCACTGGACCTGTGGCGGGGATCCGCGCTGGCCGATGTCTCCCCGTACCTCGCCGAGTTCGAGCGGGCGGGTCTCGAGGAGGCCAGGGCGGCGACCCTGGAACGCCGGATCACGGTGGACCTCGCGCTGGGCCGGCACCAGCAGCTCGTCCCTGAGCTCACCGGGCTGCTGACGGCCTCTCCGGTCCGGGAGAGACTGCGCGGTCAGCTGATGACCGCCCTGCACCGGTCCGGCAGACAGGCCGACGCCCTGCGCGTCTACCACGAGGGGCGCGCGGTGCTGGCCGAGGAGCTCGGGGTGGACCCGGGTCCCGAACTGACCGCCGTCTTCCAGACGGTGCTCCGCGGTGACCCGGCACCCGGCGGACCTTCACCGCGCCCGCGCGCCGTCCCGGAAGCGGGTCCGGCACGTCCGGCGTCGGCGCGTCCGGCGTCGGCCGGGGCGGCGCCGACCGGGGCGGCGGTCCCCGCCATGCTGCCGTCGGTGCCGGGCGACTTCACGGGGCGGACGGACGAGCTGGGGTCACTGCTGTCCCGGCTGGTGCCGCTGCCGGAGGGCGGGCGGTCCGGCTTCCGGCCCCGCCGGCTGCTGATCACCGGGATGGCCGGGGTGGGGAAGACGGCGCTCGCGCTGCACGCCGCGCACACCCGGCTGCGGCATTTCCCGGACGGTCAGCTGTACGCGGATCTGTGCCACCCGGACGGCAGCCGCAAGGATCCGTGCAGGATCCTGCCGCCGCTGCTGCGGGCGCTCGGCGAGCCGGCCGATGTCGTCCAGCGCAGGAGCGACGATCTGGACGAGCTGGTGCGCCTCTTCCGGGCCAGAACCACCGGGCGGCGCCTGCTCATCGTGCTGGACAACGCGGTCGGCGACCTCCAGCTCGATCCGCTGCTGCCGAGCTGTCCGGCACCCGCGCTGCTGATCACCGGCCGGCGCAGGCTGGCCGCGGTGCCCGGCAGCCACACGGTGTCGCTCGCCCCGCTGGACGAGGAGACGGCACTGGCCGTGCTCGTCGCGATCGCGGGGCAAAGGCGGTTCACCGCGGAGCCCGAGGCGACGCGGGAGCTGCTGCGGCTGTGCGCGGGGCTGCCGCTGGCGCTGCGGATCGCGGGCTCTCGGCTGAGCGCCCGGCCGCACTGGCCGGTGTCCCGTCTGGTGCGCGTGCTGGCGGACCCCGCGCAGCGGCTCCGGGCGCTGCGGTTCGGCGACCTCGATCTGGCGCCGCGGCTGCGTCAGTCGCTGCGCCAGCTGGAGCCGGACGGTCCCCGGCTGCTCGGCCCGCTGGCCGAGTGCGGAGAGCGGTCCTTCTCGGCGGGGGCGGCGGGCGCGCTGCTCGGGCTGCCCCGGGACAGGGCCGAGCGGTTCCTGGAGGACCTGGTGGACAACGCGCTGCTGGAGACGGAGGGTCTGGACCGGGCGGGGCAACCGCTCTACCGGTTCCACGCGTGGGTGCTGCGGTTCGCCGAGTCGCTCACCGCGCGGACCGTCGCGCCCTGAGCGCGGGGGCCGAGGCGCCGCGGGCGGCGCCTCGGCGTGGCCCTCACGCGTGCGACGGCTCGGCCATCGCCACGGCGATCTTCCGGGGGCCGGTGAACGGTTCCCGGGCGTGGGCGGCCAGCATGTTGTCCACGACGAGCACGTCGTCGCGCTGCCAGTCGAACCGGGTGGTCGCCGCCCGGTACGCGGCGCGGAGATGGTCCAGCACCTCGTCCGGGATGCGCGCGCCGTCCCCGTAGTAGGTGTTCGTGGGGAGGTCCTCGTCGGGGAAGATCTCCCGCAGCCCCTCCCGCACCTCGGGGGCGAGCGAGGTGACGTGGAAGAACGTCGCGTGGTTGAACCAGACGGGCTCGCCGGTCACCGGGTGCGGGTGGACGGCCTCGCGCACGGCCGTGGTGCGCAGCCCGCCGTCCGGACGCCAGTACGGGTCCAGTCCCCTCTCCTTGCAGTACACCTCCACCTCGCCGCGGTCCTCCGTGCCGAAGGTCTCCTGCCACGGCACGCCGAAGTCGGCGTGGAAGTTGCGCACCACCTGCCAGCCTCTGCGCTCGAACTCCTCGCGGATCCCGGGGTCGATACGGCGGTACACCTCGCGGATGTCCGCGAGCGGCGTCGCGCCCTGGGTGTGCGGGGGCTCCACGCAGTAGAAGTACAGCGTCTTCGGCCAGACGGCCTGATAGGAGTTCTCGTTGTGCAGGAAGATCTCCTCGTCCGGCGGGTAGTCGGTCGAGGTGTACACCTGCCCCTTGATGGTGGAGCGCGGCGAGGAGCGCTCGGAGTAGGCGAGCGGGGCGCTGCCGGAGAGCGCCCGCACCACCCCGTCGAAGCCGTCCACTCCGCCGATGGTGAAGCCGCGCAGCAGCACCGACCCGTGCTCCACCAGGAGCTCGCGCAGGCGCCGCCGGTTGGCCTCCACATAGACGTGGACGTTCTTCTCGGGCTTTCCCGTGATCGTGAACGTGGTCATGGATCGCTCCTTCGTACAGCTCGGGGTGGGGGGAGGAAACGAGGGATCGCGGAGGGGACGGCGGCCGGTCAGTCGGACATCGCCACGAGGACGCGGCGGTCGCCGGTGAAGGGGCGGCGGCCGTGCGCCAGCAGCAGGTTGTCGATGACCATGACGTCGCCCGCCCGCCAGTTCACGTCCACGGCGTTCTCCAGCCCGCGGTCGCGGATCTGGAGGACGTACTCGGCGGGGATGGGGCTCCCGTCGGCGAAGGTGACGGTCTGCGGCAGGTCCTCCTCGGGCAGGATCTGGGCGAGCGCGGCGGCCGTGTCGTCACCGAGGCCGGCCGGGTGCCACTGGTCCGCCTGGTTGAACCAGACCTCGGCGCCGGTGACCGGGTGACGGACGGTGGACGGCCGTACGGCGGAGATCCGGATGCCGCCGTCGGCCTTCCACTGCCAGGTCGCCCCGGTGCCGTCGAGGAACGCCTCCACCGCGCCGCGGTCGGTCGTCTCGAACGTGTCCTGCCAGCTCTTGCCGAGGCCGTACCCGTCGTGCAGGTTCTGGACGTAGCGGACGCCGCCGGCGAAGGCGTCGCGGACCTCCCGGTCGAGGGAGTCCAGCCACAGTTCCGCGTCGAGGACCGGGGTCGCCCCGCCACCGCCGGGCCGGATCTCGCAGTAGAAGGCGAGCCGGGCCGGCCAGGCGTGGGCGTAGCTCATCTCGTTGTGCATCGAGATGGTGAACTCCTGCGGGTACTCCGTCGAGGTGTAGACGTTGCTGCCGACCTTGGTGCGCGGGGAGTTGCCGTGCACATAGGCGAGGCGGTGGGGGAGCAGCCGGTCCAGGACGCCCCCGAGGGTGTCGGGGGTCACGCCGAAGCCGCGGAAGACGATGGCCTTCTCCTCGGTCAGCAGCGCGTCCAGCTCGTCGCCGAGGGCGGTCAGCCGGGAGACGAGTTCGGACGCGCCGCCCAGCCCCTCCATGTCGATCTCCAGCGGCACCCAGCTCTGTGTCTTCGTCATGTCGTTCTTCCTGTCGTCGCGAGAGGGGGGTGGTCAGGGGTGGTCCGGGGGGTGGTCAGGGGAAGGTCCGGAGCCGGTGGGACGAGCGGACCGTGGCGAGCCGGGCCGTGACGTCGGCGACGAGTTCGGCTTCGCAGGGCGCCAGGTAGAAGTGGTCGCCGGGGAAGGAGATCACCTCGCAGCCGGGGCGCCGGGTGAGTTCGGCCCAGGCGGCGACATCGGCGAGCACCCGGCTGGAGCCGGGGTCCCGGTCCCCGACGTACGCGGTGACGGGGGTGTCGAGGATCTGCGGTGCGGTCACCTCGTAGCGCTCGATGAGGCGGTAGTCGGCGCGCAGGGCCGGCATCAGCAGTTCGCGCAGTTCGGGGATGTCGAAGACGGAGGAGCCGAGGTCGCCGAGGGCGCGGGCCGCCGAGATCAGCGCCTCGTCGTCCGTCAGGTGCAGGGTGGTCCGGGGGGTGCGGTGCGGTGCGACACGGCCGGAGACCAGCAGATGGGCGGGGACGACACCATGGCGTCCCTCCAGACGGCGGGCCACCTCGTAGGCGACCGAGGAGCCCATGCTGTGGCCGAACAGTGCCACGGGGCGGTCGGTCAGTGGCAGTACGGCCTCGGTGATCCGGTCGGCGAGCTCGTCCATGTCCTCGATGCACGGCTCCGCGAGGCGGTCCTGGCGGCCGGGGTAGCGGACGGCGAGCAGTTCGACGTCGGACGGCAGCCGGGCGGGCCAGCCGGCGAAGAGGTTGGCGGTGCCGCCGGCGTGCGGCAGGCAGACGAGCCGTACGCGCGGGTCGGCGACCCCTCGGAAGCACCGGAACCAGGTTCCGGTGGCCTCTCGGGTGGAGGTGGTGGTCATGGTGTGGTCTCCAGCAGGTCGGGCTCGATGCGCAGGATGTGGTCGTGGATCGGCTGGAAGTTCATCCAGCCGATGAGGTCGTCGCCGACCTCGCGGTAGGTGTGCGCGGCGTTGTCGTGGTCGATCGGCACGACCTTCCCGGCGGCCTTGGCCAGCAGCTGGACCTGGCAGGAGCGCTCCATGGTGATGAACCACCAGGCGGCTGCGTCGACCGTGTCGCCGACGGTGAGCAGGCCGTGGTTGCGCAGGATGACCGCCTTGTGCGGGCCGAGCGCCCGGGCGACACGGCGGCCCTCCGACAGCTCGACGACGGGACCGGTGTAGTCGTCGAAGAGGCCCTGGTCCTCGTAGAACGCGCAGGCGTCCTGGGTGAGCGGCTCCAGGGGCTCGGCGAGGGTGGACAGCGCCCGGCCGTACGTCGAGTGGGTGTGGGCCGCCGCGATCACGTCCGGCCGGGCCTCGTGGATCTGCGAGTGGATGGCGAACGCGGCCCGGTTGACGTGGTGCCGGCCCTCGACGACCCGGCCCTCGCTGTCGACGAGCAGCAGGTCGCAGACCCGTACGAGCTTGAAGGACAGGCCGAAGGGGTTGACCCAGAAGTGGTCCTCCAGCTCGGGGTCTCGGGCCGTGATGTGCCCGGCGTTGCCCTCCTCGAAGCCGAACCGGCCGAAGATGCGCAGGGCCGCGGCCAGTCGCTGTTTGCGGTGGGCCCGCTCCTCTTCGAGGGTGTCGAAGAGGGGCGGTTCACTGAGGATGAGCCCGTCGCTCATCGGGCGGCTCCTTTCTGGTGGGTGGCGTCCGCCGAGTCCTCGGAGGCACCGGCGGGCGTGGAGGCTTCGGCGGGCCCGGGGACTTCGGCGGGCCCGGGGACTTCGGCGGGCCCGGGGACTTCGGCGGGCCCGGAGACTTCGGCGGGCCCGGAGACTTCGGCGGACGCGGAGACTTCGGCGGGCCCGAAGGCTTCGGCGGACGCGGAGACTTCGGCGGGCCCGAAGGCTTCGGCGGACGCGGAGACTTCGGCGGACGCGGAGACTTCGGCGGGCCCGAAGGCTTCGGCGGACGCGGAGGCGCCCGTGAGCCCGGAGGCGCCCGTGAGCCCGGAAGCGTCCGTGGGCGCGGAGGCGCCCGTGAGCCCGGAGGCGTCCGTGGGCGCGGGGAGTGCGCTCGGTGAGCCGGGGAGTTCGAGTTCGGTGCGCAGGGACGGCATCAGTACGGCCGCCAGGGCGATGACCCCCATCGCCGCGCCCGTCGCCAGCAGGGACGCGCCCGCTCCCCAGGCGGCGAGGACGACACCGCCGGCGAGGGCGCCGAGCGCGTTGGTGCCCGAGCCGAGGAGGCCGGAGACCGCGGCGACCCGGCCCTGGAGCGCGTCCGGGGTCGTGTGCACCTGGTACACGGCCGCCACGACGTTGAAGACCGCGCCGACCAGTCCGGCGCCCGCGAACAGCGCGCCGAGCAGATAGGGGTTGCCTCCGGTGAAGGCCATCGCGGTGATCAGGGCGGCCCAGGCGGCGACCCCGCCGGCCAGGATCGTGCGGACCCGCAGCCGCTTCTGCCACCAGCCGGCGGTGAGCGCGCCGGCCATCCCGCCGACACCGCCGATCACCACGATCACGGCGAGGCTGGACTGGGCGCGCCCCTCCTCCTTGATCAGCAGGATCAGCGCGAGGCCGACCACCTGGAACAGCACGTTGCTGGCGGCGACCAGGGCGAACGCGCCGCGCAGGAAGGGCTGGCGCCACAGCCAGCGGAACCCCTCGGCGAGTTCGGCCCGCAGATCGGGGCGGGCGGGCCGCTCCCCCGCCGCGTCCCCGGCGGGCTCCAGGGCGCGGGGCTCCTGGAACCTCGCCCGGACCAGCAGCAGGGAACAGAACGACACCAGCGAGGCGAGCGTCGTGAACAGGAACGGCGCCCAGCGGGCCAGCGACTGGAGCAGGATGCCGGCGGGCTGCCCGAGCAGACCCGTGGCCCGCCCGCGCGCCTCGTTCTGCGCCAGCGCGCGCCCCAGGTGCTCGGGGTGCACGACGTTGCGTACCGCTCCCCGCTCGGCGAGCCGGTACACCAGGGCGAGCGCGGCCTCGACGAACGCGACGGCGGCGATGTGCGCGACCCGCACATGACCGGCCAGGACGGCGGCCGCGACCGAGCCGAGCGCGACCGCGCGTCCCGCCTCGCAGACCAGCATCAGACGCTTGCGGTCCCAGCGGTCGACGAGGACCCCGGCGGGCAGCTGCACGAGGAGGGTAGGCAGCAGTGCCGCGAAGGCGACGACCGACATGGCCAGCGGGGAGTCGGTGGTCCACAGCACCACGAGCGGGTAGGCGGCCGCCGTCACCCGGGTGCCGAGGAGGGAGAGGGCGGCGCCGGACCACAGCAGCAGGAAGTCGCGGTTCCTGCGCAGCGGCGGCGGGGGGCCGGCGACGGCGGGGGTCTCCTGGAGCAGGCTCACGCGTGGCTCTCCGCCCCGGTCGTCGTGGTCGCGAGGACGGTGCGGGGCGTCCCGCCCGGGAGGGCGCCGCGGCACCACTCCAGCACCGCCATCGCGCTGTGCATCTTGTTCTCGGCCTGGTCGAAGGCGATGCTCGCGGGACCGTCCAGCACCTCGGCGGTCACCTCGTCACCGCGGTGCGCCGGGAGGTCGTGCATGAAGGCCGCGGTGGGGCTGTCCTCCCAGATCCGCCGCGTCACCTGGAACGGGGCGAAGACGTCTCGCCAGTCCGGGTCGGCCTTGGCGGTGCCGGTGGTCTGCCAGCGGGTCGTGTACACGACGTCCAGACCCTCGGGCAGCTCCGCCATGTGGTGGGCCTCGCGGAACGTCGCGCCGTGGCGCCGCGCCTGCTCGGCCGCCCGTTCCCGGTAGGCGTCCTGGAGGCCGTAGCCGTCGGGGGTACGGAGTTCGAGGTGGACGCCGGGGAACCGGGTGAGCGCGAGCGCCAGCGCGGAGGCGGTGTTGTTGCCCTCCCCGACGTAGAGGATCCGCAGGCCCTCGATGCGGCCGAAGCGGCGCAGCAGCGTCGTCAGGTCGGTGAGCGCCTGGGTGGGGTGCTCGGTGGCGCTCATGGCGTTGACGACGGCCATCCGGTCCTGGGCGGCCCAGGCGCGCATCTCGGCCTCGTCTCCCGCGGTGCGGGCCACGAGGACGTCGAGCATCCGGGACATCACCCGGCCGGTGTCCTCGCTGGTCTCGCCGGTGTTCAGCTGGAGGTCGCCGGGGCCGTACGTGACGATCTGGGCGCCGAGCCGCAGGGCTCCGGCGGAGAACGCGGTACGGGTGCGGGTGGAGGTCTTGCTGAAGTAGACACCCACGACGTCGCCGTCGAGGGGCCGGTCGACGGGGCGTCCGGCGGCGGAGAGTTCGGCGCCGCGGGCGACGAGGGCGCGCAGGTCGTCGTCGGTGAGGTCGTTGATGGAGATGAGGTGCCGCATGGTGCCGCTCCTTCGGAGACAGAAAGCAGAGGAGGGAGAAGGGGGGGAGGAAGGTCCGGGCCCCGGCGGGGGGGTTGAGGGCCCGGACCTTCCGTTCGGGGGGGGCGGGGGCGGGGGCGGTCAGGCCCGGGGGCCGGCCGCCCAGGCCTCGGCCATCCGGCCGGTGGCGAAGGCCGCGTCGTGCTCGCGCAGCGACTGGCCGACGGCCTTGACGACCTCGCGGCCGCCCGCGCCGTTGGTCAGGACGACGAAGCCGGTGCCGTCCGTGATCCGGCCGAGCAGCATGTTGCGGTAGCCGTGCGGTTCACCGCCGTGCCCCGCCTCCAGGTCGGGGGCGATGCCGTCCACGACCGCGCCGAGCCCGTAGAAGCTGTCCTCGCCCGGGGTCAGCATCTGCTCGGCCAGCTCCCGGGAGAGGAACGCGAACGGCTCTCCCCGGTAGGAGCGGCGCAGTTCGCCGACGACCTTGGCGAGGTCGGCCGCGGTGGACCACAGTCCGGAGGCGGCGACCTGGGGGCGGACCCGCCAGCCGCCGTCCACGACGCGGCCTTCCTCGTCGTGGCCGGCCGCGGCGGAGCGTCCGCCGGTCTGCGGGAAGTCCTGCTCGAACCCGCTGGACGCCATCCGCAGCGGCTCGAACACGGTCGCGCGCATCAGCTCGGGGAACGGCCGCCCCGTGACGTCCTCCAGCACCTGCTGGATCACCATGTAGTTGGTGTTGGCGAGCTGGAACCCCGCCCCCGCCGGCCGCTCGGCGTGCACCGGCGCGTTGTCCGCCTCGGGTGAGCCCGTGAGCAGGTCCAGCACCGTCGGCAGCGCGTCGCCCGGACGGTATCCGGCATTGGCGACGAGGGTCAATCCCGAGCGGTGACTCAGGAGTTGACGGAGCGTCACGGCAGCGGGGGTGCCGTCGGGCGTGGTGATCCGCCAGGAGGTGAGGTACGTGTCGACGTCCTCGTCGAGCCGCAGCACGCCCTGGTCGACCAGGCGCAGGACGCCGAGCGCGGTGACGTGCTTGCTGATCGAACCGGTCTGGAACAGCGTCTGCGGGGTCACCACCTCCTCGCCGTCGGCGCGCAGCACGCCGTACGCGGAGACGCTCGCCACCTCGCCGTCCCGGATCAGCGCGACCACCGCGCCGGGCACCCGGTGCTCCCGCATGGACGGCAGCGTGGCGGGAGCGGGAGCGGCGCCGGAGGCCTTCCGCGCACCCGCCGCCCCACCGGCGTTGGCCCGTACGGCCGCGCTGTGGGCGTCGACCGCGGCGGCCAGTTCACCGAGGGTCTCCGTCTGGTACAGCATCTGGAGCGAGACGGGCAGCCGCTTCTTCCGGGCGGCCGCCATCACCTTGATGATGAGCATCGAGTGGCCGCCCAGGGCGAAGAAGTTGTCGCCGGTGCCGATCCGCTCCGCGCCGAGGAGCTGGGCCCAGATCCCGGCCAGGGCCTTCTCCGTGTCGGTGACGGGTTCCGCGACCGTGCGGCCGTCCTCGCCGGTGGCCGAGGTGTCGGGCGCGGGGAGGGCACCCCGGTCGACCTTGCCGTTGGGGTTCAGCGGCAGGGCGGCGAGGTGGGTGAAGACCGCCGGGACCATGTGGTCGGGCAGGGCCGCCGCACAGTGCCCGGCCAGCTCCGGCACGGGCCGGCCGCCGTCACCGGTGTAGTAGGCGATCAGCCGCGGGCTCCCCGGCACGGGCTCGTCGGTCGTGACGTACGCGGCCGTGACGTCCGGATGCCCGGTCAGCACGGTCTGGATCTCGCCCGGTTCCACCCGGTGGCCGCGGATCTTGACCTGGTCGTCGGTGCGGCCGAGGAACTCCACGGCGCCGTCCGGCAGCCGTCGCACCAGGTCGCCGGTGCGGTAGAGACGGCCGCCCGCCGCTCCGTACGGGTCGGGCACGAACCGCTCGGCGGTCAGGTCGGGCCGTCCGCTGTAGCCGCGGGCGAGGCCCGCGCCGCCGACGTACAGCTCACCGGTGACCCCGGTGGGCACCTTCTGGAGCCGCTCGTCGAGGACGTGCATGGCCATGTTCGGCAGGGGGGAGCCGATCGGCACCACCGCCTGGGCCACCTCGTCCGGCACCGGGTGGATGCTGGTGCCGACGGAGGCCTCGGTCGGACCGTACTCGTTGATCAGCCGGGTGCCGGGCGACAGCGCCCGCCAGGCCTGGACCGTCGCGCTCGTCAGCGGTTCGCCCGCCACCACGATCAGCGGCGCGAGAGCGGCCGCCTGCGCGTCGGTGAGCTGCTGGGCGAGCAGGTCGAGGTGGGACGGCGTGAGCTTGACGAAGCTGTACGGCGCCCCGTCGGCCAGCCGCTTGCCGAGGTCGGCCACGGTGGTGTCGGCCGGCAGCAGGGTGAGCGGCTGGCCGGTCACCAGGGGCGCCCAGATGTTGGGCACCGGCAGGTCGTAGGCGTGCGAGGAGAGCAGCGGCGCCCCGGTCGTCCCGGCTCCCGCGAGGGCGGACGCCGCCCAGTGCAGGTGGTTGGCGAGGCCCCGGTGCGGGATCTCCACACCCTTGGGACGGCCGGTGGAGCCGGAGGTGAAGATGATGTAGGCGAGGGTGTCCGGGTCGTCGTCGCGGTGCGGCGCGGTGTCCGGGTGTCCGGCGAGCAGCGCCGGCTCGGGCAGCCGGTCCAGCAGGAGGCCGGCGCCCGCGGTGTCCATCATGCGGGCGACGCGCTCGGCCGGGTAGCCGGGGTCGATCGGTATGTAGGCCGCCCCGGCCTTCCACGCGGCGAGCATCGCGACGACCAGGTCGCAGCCGCGCTCCAGCCGGATCCCCACCCGGGTCTCGGCGGTGACGCCCTGGTCCCGCAGATGGTGGGCGACGCGGTTGGCCCGCGCGTCCAGCTCGCCGTAGGTGACGGGGGGACCGCTGTGCACGAGGGCGACGGCCTCGGGGTGCTCGGCGGCGCGCGCCTCGAACCACTGAAGGACGGTGCCGGGCGCGACCGGTGTCGTGGCCGGGTTCCACTCCGTGGTCTCCGGCAGGCGGGCGGCCTGGGCGTCGCCCTCCGGGTCGGCGGCCATGGCCTCCAGGACCAGCCGGAACATCACCGCGATCCGGTCCAGGGACTCCTGCCCGAGCTGCTGCCCACTGGCGTTGAGCCCGACGATCCCGCCGACGCCCGAGACCCGCAGGCCGAACTCCAGGGCGCCCTCGCCGACGGTCGCCCCGGTGTCGATGCGGTCGTGGTCGATCTGGTGGAAGTCCTGGTAGGTGAACATCACGTCGATCAGCCGGCGGCCGTCGTGGAACTCCCGCTGGATCTCCGGCATCGGGAAGCTGCGGTGCTCCCACAGGTCCACCTCGCGGGCGTGGGTCCGCTCGACGAGCTCGCGCCAGGTGCGGGCGAGCCGGTCGTGGAGGAACGGCAGGGTGTTGAGGTGCATCCCGAAGACCCGGTCGGCGCCGCGCGCCTCGGGCCGGGCGTTGGTCACCAGGCCGGTGAAGAAGGCCTGTTCGTCGGTGAGCTGGCTCATCACCTTCAGATGGGCCGCGTGCAGCACGCCCTTCAGGGTGGAACCGGCGCGGGCCGCGAGCGCCCGCAGGCCCTCCTCCAGATCGTCGTACGGGACGGTGGTGTAGGAGGTGGTGCGCTCGCCGTCGGCCGGGTCCCCCCAGCCCGCGGGGAGTTCGAACTTGGCGCCGCCGGCGACGACCGAGCCCCAGTACGCGCGGTCCTGGTCGGAGGCGAGGGAGGCCAGTTCGGCGGCGACGAAGTCGGCGAACCGGGTGGCGGGCCGGTCGTACGGGGTGACGGGTGCACCCGTGCGCAGCTCGCGGTAGAGGTCGAGGACCTCCATCACCAGCGAGAAGGTGCTCCAGCCCTCCATCACCACATGGCACTCGGTGAAGGCGAGCCACCAGGCGCCGTCCCCCTCGTCGTGGGCGGCGACCCGCATCAGCGGGGCGCTGCCCACGTCGAAGAGCCGGGCCCGCTCCTGCGCGGTGAACTCCCGCACCGCCCGCTCCACGCCCGCCCGGTCCAGGCCGCGCAGGTCGCGCACCTCCAGGTCCACGTCCACCTCGGAGTGGACGATCTGCAGGGGCACGGAGTAGGTGGTCAGGTCCACGGACGTGCGCAGGACGTCGTGACGGGCGAAGATCCGCCGCGCGGCCTCCCCCAGCAGCTCGGTGTCGAGCGGCAGTTCGTCACGGATCCGCATGGAGAACACGTTGTGGTACTCGTTGCGGCCGCTGCCGGCCTGCATCTCGACGAGCATGCCGAGCTGGGCCTGGGAGAGCGGGTAGGCGTCGTCGGTGCCGGCCGGGAGCAGGCCGCGGTCCTCGGCGGAGATCAGCGCGTACGGCTGCACGGCCGCCATCGCCTCGATCGCGCCGCGGCCGGCGACCAGCTCGGCCAGCCGGGCGACCGTACGGTGCTCCAGGACGTCACGCACGGCGAGGTCGAGCCCCTCCTCACGCAGCGCGCCGACCAGGGTGAGCGCCCGGATGGAGTCGCCGCCGAGGTCGAAGAAGCTGTCCTCGACCCCGACCTTCTCCAGCCCGAGGACCTCGCGCCAGACGGCCGCGATCCGCTCCTCGGTCCCCGTCCGGGGCGCGGTGTAGGCGGCCGAACCGCCCAGCGCGTCCTGGCCGGGGGCGGGCAGGGCCCGCTTGTCGAGCTTGCCGTTCGTCGTCAGCGGCAGCGCGTCCAGCACCACGAACGCCGACGGGATCATGTACTCCGGCAGCCCCGCCGCGAGCGCACCCCGCAGCTCACCGGGCACCGGAGCCTGCTCCCCCGCCGTCAGATACGCGACCAGCCGCTTCTCCCCCGGCTCGTCCTCGCGTACGACGACCACCGCGTCGCGCACCAGCGGCTGCGCCGCCAGCGCGGTCTCGATCTCCCCCAGCTCGATGCGGAAACCACGGATCTTCACCTGATCGTCGATCCGCCCCAGGAACTCCAGCTTCCCGTCGGGCAGCCGACGCGCCAGGTCACCACTCTTGTACAGCCGCGACCCCGCAGGCCCGAACGGATCCGGCACGAACCGCTCCGCCGTCAGCTCCGGACGGCCCAGATACCCCCGCGCCACACCCGGACCACCGACGTAGATCTCGCCCGCCACACCGACCGGGACCAACTCCCCGCTCTCGTTGAGGAGATGCACCTGAAGGTCGGAGAGGGGGCCGCCGATCGGGTTGCCCGCCTCCGGGTCCAGATCGCGCTTGGTGAGACGGTGGTAGGTGGTGTGCACGGTCGTCTCGGTGATCCCGTACATGTTCACCAGGGCGGTGCGGCCCAGCCCGCGGCGCTCCACCCAGGGCTTGAGTTCGGCCACGTCGAGCTTCTCGCCGGCGAACACGACAGCGCGCAGGCTCAGTCGGCGGATCCGGCGGTCGCCGTCCCGGGCGGCGTTGACCAGGGAACGGAACGCGGTCGGCGTCTGGTTGAGGATCGTCACCTCCTCCTCGACCAGCAGATCGAGGAACTCCTCCGGCGAACGCGTCACCGCGAACGGCACCACGACCAACCGACCGCCGTGCAGCAGCGCACCCCACATCTCCCACACCGACACGTCGAACGCGTAACTGTGGAACAACGGCCACACATCGCTCTCGTCGAACACATAGTGCTCATACGCCGACGACAGAAGCCGGACGACATTGGCATGGGTGAGAGCGACACCCTTGGGACGGCCCGTCGAACCGGACGTGTAGATCGTGTAGATCAGGTTCTCCGGAGAACCGGCAACCTCCGGGTCCGACTCCGGCGCCGCCTCGAACAGCGCCGCATCCTGGTCCAAGAGCAGCAGCTCACCCTCGTACCGGCCCTCCAGCACCCCCGACAGCGCCGACGTCGTCAGGACGACAGGCGCACCCGCGTCCCCCACGATGTACGCCAGCCGCTCCGCCGGATTCGCCGGATCCAGCGGCAGATAACCCGCCCCCGACTTCAGCACACCCAGAATGCCCGGAATCAGATCCAGCCCACGCTCCAGGCACACACCCACCAGCGCCTCCGGGCCGACACCCCTGCCCCGCAGCACATGCGCGATCCGGTTCGCCCGCGCGTTCAGCTCCGCATACGACAGCTCCACACCCTCGAACGACACCGCCACCGCATCCGGCGTACGCCCCACCTGCTCCTCGAACACCTCATGCACCCGACGTGCCACGGAAGAAGCCTCCTGTTCTGTGGTGCCCTGGCCGAAGAGCCGCTCGTGCTCGCCGGCGGGCAGATAAGTGCCTCTGGCGTCGCCGCCGGGGCCTGCCTCGGCCATGGCCTCGAGGACGGTGCGGTACATGGCGGCAAGGCGTGCGGCGTTCGCCGCGCTGAGCATCTGGGAGTTGGCGGCCAGGACGATCCGGCCGGCGTTGGCGTGCACGGACAGCGCGAACTCGGTCGGCGAGTCGATCACCTTGACGCCGGTGTCGACGATGTCCGAGTCGAGCTGGTGGAAGTCGACGTAGTTGAAGAGGACGTCGACGAGACGGCCGCCGGAGCCGGCCGAGCGCTGGATGGCGGCGAGCGGGTAGCGGCGGTGCGGCCACATGCCGAGTTCGCGTTCGAAGACCTGGCGGACCAGCTCGCCCCAGGTGGCCGCGGTGTCCTCGTGCGGGAACGGCAGCGTGTTGAGGTGCATGCCGTACACCCGGTCGGCGCCGTCCGCCTCGGGGCGGGCGTGCGAGACGAGGCCGGTGAAGAAGGCGCGGTCGCCGCTGAGCTGCCCGAGGACCTTCAGATGGGCGGCGTGCAGCACGCTCTTGAGCGAGGCACCGGCCTCGGCGGCCAGGGCGCGCAGCCCTTCTTCGAGGTCCTCGAAGGAGACACGGCTGCCGGTCGGCCCGGCGGGCCTGCCCGGTGCCTCTCCCCAGCCGGCCGGGAGCGAGAACTTCGCGCGGTCCTCGACCAGGCCGTTCCAGTAGGCACGGTCCTCGTCGGAGGCCAGCGCCTCCAGCTCCCCGGCGACGAAGTCGGCGAAGCGGACGGGGGGTGCCTGGTACGGGGCGGGCTCGTCGCCGTCCCGCAGGGACCGGTAGACGTCGAGGATCTCCATCACCAGCGAGGCGTGGCTCCAGCCCTCCAGGACGATGTGCGACAGGGTGAGCCCGAGCCACCAGACCTCGTCGCTCTCGACCAGTGCCGACACCCGCAGCAGCGGGGCGGTGCCCAGGTCGAAGAGGGCGCCGCGCTCCGCGGCGATGAACTCCTTGATCTCGCGTTCCAGTACCGCCTCGTCGGCAGCACCGGTCAGCTCGTGCACCCGGACCGGGAGTCCGACGGCGGAGTGCACCAGCTGCATGGGCACGGAGTACGCGGTGGGGTGGACGGAGGTGCGCAGCACGTCATGGCGTGCGGCCACCAGGTCGAGCGCCCGCTGCAGAGCCTCGGCGGAGAACGGTTCTCCGTCCAGGACGCGGTGCGCGGTCACCGTGTGGTAGTTGCCGCTGCCCTCGTCCGCGAGGAGTTCCACGGCCATGCCGGCCTGGGTCTGCGAGAGCGGGTAGGCGTCGGTGAGGCCTTCGGGCAGCCTCGCCCGGTCGTTGGCGGAGACGAGCGCGAACGGTTCGACCGTCGTCGTTTCCGCCGTCGGGCGCTGCTGTGCGTCGGCGGTCGCCGCGGCGAGCCCGGCCACCGTCCTCTTCTCGAACAGGTCGCGCATCGCGATGTCGTGTCCGGCGGCGCGCAGCGCACCGAGGAGCGTGACGGCGCGGATGGAGTCGCCGCCGAGGTCGAAGAAGCTGTCCTCGACGCCGACCTTGTCCAGGCCGAGGACCTGCTGCCAGACCTCGGCGATGCGCTGCTCGGTCACCGAACGCGGCGCCACGAAGCGCTCCGACGCCGTGAAGGACGTCAGGTCCGGAGCCGGGAGCGCCTTCTTGTCGACCTTCCCGCTGCCGTTGAGGGGCAGCGCGTCCAGGACGGTGAAGGACGCCGGGACCATGTAGTCCGGCAGCGATTCACCGATGGCCGACCGCAGCTCCGTGACACCCGGTGCGTCGGCCGCGAGCACGACGTACGCCGCGAGCTGACCGGCACGTACGGCGACGACCGCGTCGCGCACACCCTCCTGCCCGGCGAGCGCCGCCTCGATCTCACCCAGCTCCACCCGATATCCACGGACCTTGACCTGGTGGTCGATCCGCCCCAGGAAGTGCAGCTGCCCCTGCTCGTCGTACCGCACCAGGTCACCACTGCGATACAGCCGCGACCCGCCCGGCTCCCCCTCCCCGAAGGGATCCGGCACGAACCGCTCCGCCGTCAGCTCCGGCCGGCCCAGATAGCCGCGCGCCAGACCCGAACCTCCGATGAACAGCTCACCCGGCACACCCACCGGAACCTGCCGCATGTCCCGGTCCAGGACATACAGCCGCGTGTTCGGCAGCGCCCGCCCGATCGGCGGCACCACCGCACCCTCCAGGGCATCACTCCAGGTCACGGCCACCGTGGCCTCGGTGGGCCCGTACGCGTTGACCATCCGGCGGCCCACCGACCAGGCCTCGACCAGGTCGGGGGTGCAGGCCTCGCCGCCGACGACCAGCGTCATCCCGGCGGGGAGCCCGCCGTCGGCCGGCATCACGGTGAGCGCGGTCGGCGGCAGGATGGCGTGGGTGACGCCCTGCTCGGCGGTGAGCCGCGTCAGCTCCGGACCCGGCATGATCCGCTCGGCCGGGGCCAGCACCAGGGCCGCCCCGTTCAGCAGCGCCTGCGCCAGCTCCCAGAACGCCGCGTCGAAACTGATCGACGCGAACTGGAGCACGCGGCTTCCGGGAACGGCGCCGAAGGAGTCCCGCAGCGCGTCGGCGAAGTCACCGATGCCCTGGTGGGTGACGGCGACGCCCTTGGGACGGCCCGTCGAGCCCGAGGTGTAGATGACGTACGCCGTGGACTGCGCGGACAGCTCCACCTCCGGAGCCTCCCCGGACTCGGCGGCGATCGCCTCCGCATCCCGGTCCACACACACCACCCGCGCACCATGCTCAGGCAGCCGCTCCAGCAGCCCTTCCTGCGTCAGCAGAACAGGCGCCCCGGAATCCGCCAGCATGTACGCCAACCGCTCCACCGGATACCCCGGATCCAACGGCAGATACGCACCACCCGCCTTCATGATCCCCAACAACCCCACCACCAACTCCACAGAACGCTCCATGGAAATGGCCACCACACACTCGGGACCCACCCCGACACCCACCAGATACCGAGCCAGCCGGTTCGCCCGCACCTCCAACTCCGCGTACGACACCACCGACCCCTCGAACACCACCGCCGGCGCCCCCGGCCCACGCACCACCTGAGCCCCGAACAACACCGGGAACGGAACGCCTTCCGAGCCGGTGCCGGCGCCGCCGTCCGCGAAGGCGGCCAGCGACTCCGCCTCGCCCGGCGGCAGATACACCTCCCCCGCGTCACCGTCCCCACCCCGCGAGGCCATCGACTCCAGCACCGCGCGGTACATGGCCGCGAGGCGCTCCGCGTCGGCCCGGCCGAGGGAGCGGGTGTCGGTCTTGAGGTTGAGGTAGCCGCCCAGGGTGGTGACGGCGAGCCCGAACTCGATCGCGCCGGTGCCCACTCCGGCCTCGACGTCGACCAGTTCGGTGTCGACGTTGCGGAAGTCCTGGTAGTTGAAGACGACGTCGACCAGGCGCCGGCCGCCCGCCTCCCGCTGCATGGCGGGCATCGGGTACTGCCGGTGCTCCCACGCCTCGATCTCGCGGTCGAAGGTGGCCCGGACCAGCTCCCGCCAGGTGCGGGCACCCCGCTCGTACGCGAACGGCACGGTGTTGACGTACATGCCCAGCACCCGGTCGGCCCCCAGGGCCTCGGGGCGGGTGTCCGTGACGACCCCGGCGAAGAGCCGGGCCTCGTCGGTGAGCTGGCTCAGCACCTTGAGGTGCGCCGACAGCAGGACCGCCTTGAGCGAGGCACGGGCGTCGGTGGCGAGGGCGCGCAGTCCCGGCTCCAGGTCGTGCAACGGCACCCGCAGCTGGTAGGTCTCGCGCGGCTCCTCTTCCGATCCGCCCCAGGACGGGGGCAGTTCGAACTTGGTGTGCTCCTCGACGGTCTGCTGCCAGTAGCCGCGGCTCTCCGCCGAGTCCAGCGCCTTGCGTTCGGCCGCGACGAAGTCGGCGAAGCGGACGGCGGCCGGGACGACGGCGGCGGGCTCGCGGCCGTCGCGCAGGGCGGCGTAGACGTCGAGGAGTTCCATCATCAGGGCGTGATAGCTCCAGCCCTCGGTGATGGCGTGCGACTCGGTGAGCGCCAGGCGCCAGGCGGTGTCGCTCTCGACCAGGGCGGCGACGCGCAGCAGCGGCGCACGGGTCAGGTCGAACAGCGTGTTCTGCTCCTCCGCGGCGAAGGCGGCGAGTGCCGCCTCCCGTCCGGCCTCGTCGAGCCCACGCAGATCGCGGACCGTGACGTCGACCGAGGCGGTGGAGTGCACCAGCTGCATGGGCACGGAGTACGTGTCGAGCGCGAACGAGGTGCGCAGCACCTCGTGCCGGGCCAGGACGATCCGGGTGGCCTCCTGGAGTGCCGGGGCGTCGAAGGGGTGTCCGTCGCGGATCCGGTTGACGCTGACGTTGTGGTAGCGGGCCCGGGACTCGTCCGAGAGCAGCTCGACGACCATGCCGAGCTGGACCTGCGAGAGCGGGTAGGCGTCGTCCAGGCCCGCGGGCAGGAGCGCCCGGTCGTCGGCGGAGATCAGCTCGTACGGGCGTACCGGCGCCTCGGTCGCGGCGGGTGCGGGACGGCCGGTGACCGTCTCGGCCACGGCGGCGACGGTACGGGCGTCGAAGACCTCCCGGACGCCGATGTCGTAGCCGGCGGCGCGCAGGGCGCCGACGAGGGTGACGGCGCGGATGGAGTCGCCGCCGAGGTCGAAGAAGCTGTCCTCGACGCCGACCTTGTCCAGGCCGAGGACCTGCTGCCAGACCTCGGCGATGCGCTGCTCGGTCACCGAACGCGGCGCCACGAAGCGCTCCGACGCCGTGAAGGCCGTCAGGTCCGGAGCCGGGAGCGCCTTCTTGTCGACCTTCCCGCTGCCGTTGAGGGGCAGCGCGTCCAGGACGGTGAAGGACGCCGGGACCATGTAGTCCGGCAGCGACTCACCGATGGCCGACCGCAGCTCCGTGACACCCGGTGCGTCCGCCGCGAGCACGACGTACGCCGCGAGCTGACCGGCGCGTACGGCCACGACCGCGTCGCGCACACCCTCCTGCCCGGCGAGCGCCGCCTCGATCTCACCCAGCTCCACCCGATATCCACGGACCTTGACCTGGTGGTCGATCCGCCCCAGGAAATGCAGCTGCCCCTGCTCGTCGTAACGCACCAGGTCACCACTGCGATACAGCCGCGACCCGCCCGGCTCCCCCGCCCCGAAGGGATCCGGCACGAACCGCTCCGCCGTCAGCTCCGGCCGGCCCAGATAACCGCGCGCCAGACCCGAACCGCCGATGAACAGCTCACCCGGCACACCCACCGGAACCTGCCGCATGTCCCGGTCCAGGACATACAGCCGCGTGTTCGGCAGCGCCCGCCCGATCGGCGGCACCACCGCACCCTCCAGGGCATCACTCCAGCTGGAGCAGACGGTCGCCTCGGTCGGACCGTAGCCGTTGATCATCCGACGGCCCGCGGACCAGGCCTCGACCAGGTCGGGGGTGCAGGCCTCGCCCGCGACGACCAAGGTCGTCGCGGCGGGAAGCCCGCCGTCGGCCGGCATCACGGTGAGGGCCGTCGGCGGGAGTGTCACATGCGTGATCGACTGCTCGGCGGTGAGCCGCGTCAGCTCCGGGCCCGGCATGATCCGCTCGGCCGGGGCCAGCACCAGGGCCGCCCCGTTCAGCAGCGCCTGCGCCAGCTCCCAGAACGCCGCGTCGAAGCTGATCGACGCGAACTGGAGGACCCGGCTGCCCTCGCCCACCCGCAGATGCCCGGCCTGCGCGGCCGCGAGGTTCCCCACACCCGCGTGGGTGACGGCGACGCCCTTGGGACGGCCGGTGGAACCCGAGGTGTAGATGACGTACGCCGTGGACTGCGCGGACAGCTCCACCTCCGGAGCCTCCCCGGACTCGGCGGCGATCGCCTCCGCGTCCCGGTCCACACACACCACCCGCGCACCATGCTCAGGCAGCCGCCCGAGCAACCCCTCCTGCGTCAGCAGAACAGGCGCCCCGGAATCCGCCAGCATGTACGCCAACCGCTCCACCGGATACCCCGGATCCAACGGCAGATACGCACCACCCGCCTTCATGATCCCCAACAGCCCCACCACCAACTCCACAGAACGCTCCATGGAAATGGCCACCACACACTCGGGACCCACCCCGACACCCACCAGATACCGAGCCAGCCGGTTCGCCCGCACCTCCAACTCCGCGTACGACACCACCGACCCCTCGAACACCACCGCCGGCGCCCCCGGCCCACGCACCACCTGAGCCCCGAACAACACCGGGAACGGCCTGTCGTCCGGACCCTCCACCGACCCCGCGAACCCGGCCAGCGACTCGGCCTCGCCCGGCGGCAGATACACCTCCCCCGCGTCACCGTCCCCACCCCGCGAAGCCATCGACTCCAGCACCGCGGCGAACATCGCGCCCACCCGCTCCACGGCGGGCTGGGTCAGCACGTGGTTGTTGGTGCTGATACCCAACAGGCCGCCGAGGACGGAGACGTTGAGACCGAACTCGGTCGGGGCGTCGTGGATGCTGCCGGCCGTGTCGATGACGTTCTCGTCGACCATGTGGAAGTCGAGGAAGTTGAAGACGACGTCGACGAGCCGGCCGCCGCCGGCGAGCCGCTGGATCTCCGGGTACGGGAAGTGCCGGTGGCCCCACATCGCCGACTCGTGCGCGAAGACCTGCCGGACCAGCTCCCGCCAGGTGCGGGCACCCCGCTCGTACGCGAACGGGAGGGTGTTGACGTGCATGCCGTACACCCGGTCGCCGCCCGGCACTTCGAGACGGCCGTGCGCCACGATGCCGGTGAAGAAGGACGCCTCGTCCGTGAGCTGGCTCATCACCTTCAGATGCGCGGCGTGGAACACCGCCTTCAGCGGTACGCCGGCCTCGGCGGCCAGGGCCCGCAGCCCCTCCCCCAGACCGTTCACCGGAAGGCGGACACCGGTGCGGGTGCGCGGCACCGCCGGGTCGTCGCTCCAGTGCGCGGGCAGGGTGAACCGGGCGTTGCGGGTGACCAGGTCGCTCCAGTGGGCGCGGTCCTCCGCGGAGGCCAGCGCGTCCAGTTCGGCCGCGACGAAGTCGGCGAACCGGACCGGGAGCGGCTCGGCCGTCACCCGCTCGGCCCCCTCACGGAGCGCCCGGTAGGCCTCCACCAGCTCCATCAGCAGGGTGTGGTAGCTCCAGCCCTCGGTGATCGCGTGGCACTGCGTCAGGGTCAGCCGCCAGGCGCCGTCCGAGACGAGGTGCGCGGCCACCCGGATCAGGGGCGCCTGGGCCACGTCGAACGCCACCTCGCGCTCGGCGGCGACGAACTCCCGCACCAGCGCGTCCTGCCGGTCGCCGTCCACCGCGCGCAGATCCCCGACCGTCACCGCGATCTCCGCCTCGGTGTGCACGATCTGGAGCGGCACGGAGTACGAGGTGAGGTCGAAGGACGTGCGCAGCGCCTCGTGCCGGATGCCCATGGCCCGCACGGCCCCGCGCAGTGCCGCCTCGTCGAACGGCTCCTCGTCCCTGACCAGGAAGGAGTTGACGTTGTGGTAGTTGTTGCGCGCGCTGTCGGCGAGCAGTTCGAGGACCATGCCGAGCTGCACCTGCGAGACCGGGTAGGCGTCGTCGGTGCCGGCCGGGAGCCGCTCGCGGTCCTCGGCGGAGATCAGCGCGTACGGCTCCACGGCGGTGAAGCCGGGATCGTCGGCCGCGGGCCGCCCGGTGACCAGCTCGGCCAGTCGCGCGACGGTGTTGTGCTCCATGACCTCACGGACGGAGACCCCGAAACCGTCCGCCCGCAGCCGACCGACCAGGCTGACCGCCCGGATGGAGTCGCCACCGAGGTCGAAGAAGCTGTCCTCGACCCCGACCTTCTCCAGCCCGAGGACCTCGCGCCAGACGGCCGCGATCCGCTCCTCGGTCCCCGTCCGGGGTGCGGTGTAGGCGGCCGAACCGCCCAGCGCCTCCTGTCCCGGGGCGGGCAGGGCCCGCTTGTCGAGCTTGCCGTTCGTCGTCAGCGGCAGAGCGTCCAGCACCACGAACGCCGACGGGATCATGTACTCCGGCAGCCCCGCCGCGAGCGCACCCCGCAGCTCACCGGGCACCGGAGCCTGCTCCCCCGCCGTCAGATACGCGACCAGCCGCTTCTCCCCCGGCTCGTCCTCACGTACGACCACCACCGCGTCGCGCACCAGCGGCTGCGCCGCCAACGCGGTCTCGATCTCCCCCAGCTCGATCCGGAAACCACGGATCTTCACCTGATCGTCGATCCGACCCAAGAACTCCAGCTTCCCGTCCGGAAGCCGACGCGCCAGGTCACCACTCTTGTACAGCCGCGACCCCGCAGGCCCGAACGGATCCGGCACGAACCGCTCCGCCGTCAGCTCCGGACGACCCAGATACCCCCGCGCCACACCCGGACCACCGACGTAGATCTCCCCCGCCACACCGACCGGGACCAACTCTCCCCGCCGGTCGAGCAGGCAGATCTGGAGGTCGGAGAGGGGGCTGCCGATGGGGTTGCCGGCCTGGGGGTCCAGGTCGGGCTCGGTGAGACGGTGGTAGGTGGTGTGCACGGTCGTCTCGGTGATCCCGTACATGTTCACCAGAGCCGTCTGACCCAGACCGATCCGGTCCGTCCACGGCTTCAGCTCCGCCACATCCAGCTTCTCACCCGCGAACACCACGGCCCGCAGCCGCAACCGCCCGATGCGAGGATCACCGTCCCGGGCCGCATTCACCAGCGAACGGAACGCCGTCGGCGTCTGGTTGAGAACCGTGACACCCTCCTCGACCAGCAGATCGAGGAACTCCTCCGGCGAACGCGTCACCGCGAACGGCACCACGACCAACCGGCCGCCGTGCAGCAGCGCACCCCACATCTCCCACACCGACACGTCGAACGCGTAACTGTGGAACAACGGCCACACATCCGACTCCGCGAAGCCGTAGTGACCCCGTGCGGTCGTCAGCAGCCGCAGCACATTCGCGTGGGTGAGGGCGACACCCTTGGGACGGCCCGTCGAACCGGATGTGTAGATCGTGTAGATCAGGTTCTCGGGAGAGCCGGCAACCTCCGGGTCCGACTCCGGCGCCGCCTCGAACAGCGCCGCGTCCTGGTCCAAGAGCAGCAGCTCACCCTCGTACCGGCCCTCCAGCACCCCCGACAGCGCCGACGTCGTCAGCACCACGGGCGCACCCGCGTCCCCCACGATGTAGGCCAGCCGCTCCGCCGGATTCGCCGGATCCAGCGGCAGATAACCCGCCCCCGACTTCAGCACACCCAGAATGCCCGGAATCAGATCCAGCCCACGCTCCAGGCACACACCCACCAGCGCCTCCGGGCCGACACCCCTGCCCCGCAGCACATGCGCGATCCGGTTCGCCCGCGCGTTCAGCTCCGCATACGACAGCTCCACACCCTCGAACGACACCGCCACCGCATCCGGCGTACGCCCCACCTGCTCCTCGAACACCTCATGCACCCGACGGGCGTCAGGCGCGGTCCGGGGCCGGTTCCAGTCGGCGACGAGGAGTTCGTACTCTCCGGCCGGCAGGTGCCGGAGGGTCGCGTCGCCGTCGATGCCCGACTCGGCCATCGCGGTGAGCACCGAGCGGTACATGTCCGCGAGGCGCTCGGTGTTCTCCTGGCTGAGGGCGTGTCCGGCCGCGGTGAGGATGCAGTAGCCGGAGCGGGTCGCCACCGTCAGCGGGAACTCGGTGGGGCTGTCGTCGATGCTCGCGAGGTAGTCGACCAGGTCGGTGTCGACCTGCTCGAAGTCCTGGTAGTTGAAGAAGACGTCGAAGAGGCGTCTGCCTCCGGTGCCCGCGTCGCGCTGGATGGCGGGGAGCGGGTAGCGGCGGTGGCCCCACATCTCGGTCTCGCGGTCGAACACCTGGCGGACCAGCTCGCCCCAGGTGCGGGCGCCGCGTCGATGGGCGAACGGCAGGGTGTTGAGGTACATGCCGTACACCCGGTCCGCGCCCGCGGCCTCCGGGCGGGCGTCGCAGACGAGTCCGCTGACGAAGGAGTCCTCGTCGGTGAGCCGGCTCAGCACGGTGAGGTGCGCCGCGTGCAGCACGCTCTTCAGCGAGACCTCGGCCTCGGCGGCGAGGGCGCGCAGCCGCGGCTCCAGGTCGTGGAGGGCGACGGCGCTCTGGTGGGTGGCGGCCGGCAGCCCGGCCCGCTGCTGGAGCCCGTCGGGGAGCGTGAAGCTGGGGAAGCCGGTGACGACACCGTTCCAGTAGCCTCGGTCCTCCTCGGAGTCGAGGGCGGCCAGTTCGGCGGCGATGAAGTCGGCGAAGCGGACGGCGGGGCGCCCCGCCGGGTGCGGGGTGTGCTCGTGCCCGTCCCGGATGCGGGCGTACTCGCCGAGCAGCTCCATGAGCAGCGAGTGGTGGCTCCAGCCCTCCAGGACGGCGTGGCACTCGGTGATCGTGAACCACCAGCCGTCCTGGGTCACATGGGCGGCCACGCGCAGCAGGGCGGGCGTCTCCAGGTCGAAGAGGGTGGCGCGCTCCCGCGCCATGAAGGCCCGCAGGTCCCGGTCGACGGCGGTGGCGTCGAGCGCGGTGAGGTCGCGGACCTCGACCGGCAGTTCGGCCTCGGTGTGCACGATCTGGAGCGGCACGGAGTACGAGGTGAGGTCGAAGCCGGTGCGCAGCACGTCGTGCCGGGCGGTGACCAGCCGGGCCGCTTCGCGCAGGGCCTCGGCCTCGAAGGGCCGCTCGTCCCTGATCCGGAACGTGGTGGCGTTGTGGTAGTTGTTGCCGCCCTCGTCGACCAGCATCTCGACGAGCATGCCGAGCTGCACCTGGGAGACCGGGTAGGCGTCGTCGGTGCCGGCCGGGAGCCGGTCGCGGTCGTCGGCGGAGATCAGCGCGTACGGTTCCACGGCCGACGTGGCCTCGATCGTGCCGCGGCCGGTGACCAGCTCGGCCAGCCGGGCGACCGTACGGTGCTGGAAGACGTCCCGCACCGCGACGTCGAAGCCCGCCAGACGCAGCCTGCCGACGAGGTTGACCGCGCGCAGGGAGTGCCCGCCGAGGTCGAAGAAGCTGTCGTCGACACCGACGCGCTCCAGCCCGAGGACCTCGCGCCAGACGGCCGCGATGCGCTCCTCGGTCCCGGTCCGGGGCGCGGTGTAGGCGGCCGAGCCGCCCAGCGCGTCCTGGCCGGGGGCGGGCAGGGCCCGCTTGTCGAGCTTGCCGTTCGTCGTCAGCGGCAGCGCGTCCAGCACCACGAACGCCGACGGGATCATGTACTCCGGCAGGTCCGCCGTCAGGGGAGCCCGCAGCTCCCCCGGGGTGGGCGCCTGGTCGCCGGCGGTCACATAGGCGACGAGACGCTTGTCGCCGGGCTCGTCCTCGCGTACGACGACCACCGCGTCGCGCACCAGCGGCTGCGCCGCCAGCGCGGTCTCGATCTCCCCCAGCTCGATCCGGAAACCACGGATCTTCACCTGGTCGTCGATCCGCCCCAGGAACTCCAGCTTCCCGTCGGGAAGGCGGCGAGCCAGGTCACCACTCTTGTAGAGCCGGGAACCCGCAGGGCCGAAGGGGTCCGGCACGAACCGCTCCGCCGTCAGCTCCGGACGGCCCAGATACCCCCGCGCCACACCCGGACCACCGACGTAGATCTCCCCGGCGACTCCCACAGGCACGAGCTCGCCGCGCGGGTCGAGCAGGCAGATCCGCAGATCCGGCAGAGGACGCCCGATGGGGTTGCCGGCCTGGGGGTCCAGGTCGGGCTCGGTGAGACGGTGGTAGGTGGTGTGCACGGTCGTCTCGGTGATCCCGTACATGTTCACCAGAGCCGTCTGATCCAGACCGATCCGGTCCGTCCACGGCTTCAGCTCCGCCACATCCAGCTTCTCACCCGCGAACACCACGGCCCGCAGGCGCAGTCGGCCGATCCTGGGATCGCCGTCCCGGGCCGCATTCACCAGCGAACGGAACGCCGTCGGCGTCTGGTTGAGAACCGTGACACCCTCCTCGACCAGCAGATCGAGGAACTCCTCCGGCGAACGCGTCACCGCGAACGGCACCACGACCAACCGACCGCCGTGCAGCAGCGCACCCCACATCTCCCACACCGACACGTCGAACGCGTAACTGTGGAACAACGGCCACACATCGCTCTCGTCGAACACATAGTGCTCGTACGCCGACGACAGAAGCCGGACGACATTGGCATGGGTGAGAGCGACACCCTTGGGACGGCCCGTCGAACCCGAGGTGTAGATCGTGTAGATCAGGTTCTCCGGAGAGCCGGCAACCTCCGGGTCCGACTCCGGCGCCGCCTCGAACAACGCCGCATCCTGGTCCAAGAGCAGCAGCTCACCCTCGTACCGGCCCTCCAGCACCCCCGACAACGCCGACGTAGTCAGCACCACGGGCGCACCCGCGTCCCCCACGATGTACGCCAGCCGCTCCGCCGGATTCGCCGGATCCAGCGGCAGATAACCCGCCCCCGACTTCAGCACACCCAG